>DATLHN010000334.1:0-3367 GCA_035539875.1 Armatimonadaceae bacterium | reverse complement strand
AGGCGCACGGACGAGTAGAACTTCAGCGCGCGCCCGCCCGGCTGCGTCTCCGGGTTGCCGAACATGACGCCGATCTTCTCGCGCAGCTGGTTGATGAAGATCGCTGCCGTGCCCGTCTTGTTCAGCGACCCCGTGATCTTGCGCAGCGCCTGGCTCATCAGGCGGGCCTGCATGCCCGGCAGGCTCCCGCCCATGTCGCCCTCGATCTCCGCCTTCGGGACGAGCGCGGCTACCGAGTCGAGCACGACGACCGAGACGGCGTTGGAGCGCACCAGCGCGTCCACGACCTCCAGCGCCTCTTCGCCGGTGGACGGCTGCGAGATCAGGAGGTTATCGATGTCCACGCCGATCTTCTGGGCGTAGACCGGGTCCACGGAGTGCTCGGCGTCGACGTAGGCGGCGATACCCCCCTGCTTCTGGGCCTGCGCGACGATCTCCATGGCAATGGTAGTCTTGCCCGAAGACTCCGCGCCGTAGATCTCGGTGATGCGCCCCTTCGGGATGCCGCCGATACCGAGCGCGATGTCGAGCGCGAGGGAGCCGGTAGGGATCGCCTCGACGGCGTTATTCTTGGCGTGCTCGCCCAGGCGCATGACCGAGCCCTTGCCGAACTGCTTCTCAATCTGCGCCAGCGCCAGTTCCAGGGCGCGTTCCTTTTCCACGTTACTCAGGCTCCTTAGTAGATTTCGATGCACCACGCGCGCAATATCGCGCGGCCGGTCAATTCGCTCCGGACAGGGACCAGGCGGCGCGCTCCTGATAGGTAGCGCCGGTCCGGTCCAGGAAACTCTGGATCAGCACGATGCGGTCGGCGACCTGCGCGCCGATCTCGGCCCGCGCCTCCGCGGCGAGCGCGGCCCGCAGATCTCCCATGCCCCGCTCGGACTTTACCCGCCCGAGGGTCACGTGCGGCATAAGCCCGCCCTCGCGCGGCACGCCCATCGGCGTGAACCACGGCTCGGCACGCCCGACCAGCGCCTTCCACGGCTCCGCGCCCTCGTCCACGCCGGCCCACAGTGTCTTGAGGACGGGTTTGTTCTTCGGGAAGGAACTCGCCCCGCGCAGGCGAAGCCGGAAAGGCGCGGTCTCGGCCGCGATCGCCGCGCACGCCGCCTCGATGTCGCCCAGCAGCGCCTCCTCCAGGTCGCCCAGAAAGACCACGGTCAGGTGGAAGTTCTCCGGTTCCACCCACCGCACGTCCGCGTCCACAGCCTTCAGCCGCGCCTGCATCCCGGCAAGCGACTCCCGAAGTTCGTCCGTGAGCGGTATCGCGGTGAAAAGCCTCATGAGCGCCCCGTCCCCTGCTGCCGCACCCTTACGCCATCAGCCATCGGGGCGGGTATCCCGCAGTTCCTGAGATAGGATAGCCTGGCGGAGCATGTCCAGCGCGGCCTGCGTGGTGCGGTAGCGGACGTCCGCGCGGCTGCCGGTAAACAGGTTCTTCTTGGCCGTTACGCCGTCCGGTGTGGAGAGCGCGATGTAGACCAGGCCGACGGGCTTCTCCGCCGTGCCGCCGCCCGGCCCCGCGATGCCCGTCACCCCGATGCCGTAGTCCGCGCCCGCCAGATCGCGCACCCGCTCCGCCATCGACTGCGCCACCTCCGCCGACACCGCCCCGACCGACGCCAGAATCCCCGGCGGCACCCCGAGCAGACGCCGCTTCGACTCGTTCGCGTAGGTCACCAGCCCCGTCGCGAACACCTCGGAAGAGCCGGACACGTTCGTGATGCGCCCCGCGAGCAGGCCGCCCGTGCACGACTCCGCCGTCGCCACCGTCCGCCGCCTCTCCCGCAGCAGTGCGACCACCGCCTCTTCCAGGGTCGTCTCCCCCTCGGCGTACACCGCGTCGCCGAGGCGCTCCCGTATCTGCGCCACGCGCCCGGCGTTCAGCGCGTCCGCCTCCGCCTCCGCCGGCGCCTTGGATGTCACCCGCAGGTGGACCTCGCCCGTCTTGGCGTAGGGCGCGACGCTCGGGTTCGCGTCCCGCATCAGGTCGCGCACCTTCTCCTCGACCAGCGATTCGCCGACGCCGACCACGCGCAGCACGCGCGAGCGGATCGCCGTCCGCTGCCCCGCCGTCTTCTCCCGCAGGAACGAGAGGACGCTCGCCTCGAACATCGGGATCAGCTCGTTCGGCGGGCCGGGCAGGGCGAGGGCGATCTTGCCGCCCTTTTCCAGCAGAAGCCCCGGCGCGGTCCCGTTCGCGTTCGGCAGCGGCGTCGCGCCCGCGGGGACGTCCGCCTGCCGCAGGATGGTGTCCGGCATCTCGTAACCGCGGCGCGAGAACCATTCCGTCAGGTGCGCGGCGATGGCCGGGTCGCGCGCCAGCGGGGCCTCGCAGACCTCGGCGATAATATCGCGGGTCAGGTCGTCCATCGTCGGCCCGAGCCCCCCGACCAGTATCACCAGGTCCGCCCGGCCGAGCGCCTGGCGCACCACTCCGGTCGCGCGCGCGAAGTTATCACCGACCGTCTGCCGGTGGTAGACGTCGATGCCGAGCGCGGAAAGCTGCTGCGCCAGGTAGGCGGCGTCCGTGTCCACGATCTGCCCGAGCAGCAGTTCCGTCCCGATGGAGATGACCTCCGCGACCATGCGCCCTCGCCCGCCTCTCTCGGCAAAAATCTGTTTGCAGTATACCGCCGGACGCCCCCCGGCGACAACCGTTTTTTCGTATCCCCAGAGCTTGCCGGTCAGTTGGTCACCTTCCAGCCGTCGCCCTCGCGCACGAGGCGCATGGCATTCCCGTCTCCGAAGAGAATGGTTGTCTTCCGGTCGGCGCGGACGATGACTTTCCTGACGTCCTTCTTGAACTGCGCCGGGTCGGGGGTCATCTCTTTTGCCATCTCCTTGAACTTCTCCGGTCCCGCTTCCTTGTACGCGGCCTCCATCTGAGGGTTCGGAGTAGAGAGACGCCGCACCGCTTCCATGTCCGCGGCACGCGCTGCGGCGAACAGCGCGGCGGCGGCCGTGACCTGGGGACTGTCCTTCGCCGCCTGCCCGGTCAGGGTCGCCGTGACGGGCAGCGGCTGCCGTATGGGCGCGTTGAACGCCGCCCGGTATTGGTAGCTGCGCTTGGGCGCGTCTTCGGCGAAGTCCGTCCACGTGTCCGGTTTCTGCATCTCCGCTACCGCCGAGATCGCCTCCGTCCCGAGCGAAAGGCCGGTCAGGCGGTGGTTCAGTCCCTTGCCGATCAGGGAGATGTTCGGCGGCGACCCGCTCTTCTCGCCCTCGACGTACATGATCTGGACCAGGTACATCTGCTTCGTGTCGGGGTCGATCTGCAGCATGACGCCGTGGAGTTTGCCCTCGCGCGCCAGCAGCGCACATCGAAAGAAGTCGGCCGCGTCGTCGGGGGACACCTCCGTAT
>DATLHN010000333.1:0-9288 GCA_035539875.1 Armatimonadaceae bacterium | reverse complement strand
TCCAAAGCCAGAACCCGACGACGAGCGGCCTGAAGTGCTCCCGGCCCAGCAGCGCGATCAGGCCGAAATAGATGGGCAACGCGAACGCGTACCACCGCAGACCCGGTTCCCGCCAGATGCGCGGGATGGTAAGTACGAGCGGCCAGAGCGAAATGAGCGTCAGCGTCACAGTACGCCGGGGAAAAAACTCCAGGTCGTTGAGCGCCATGTAAATGGCGTTGGACAGGATGGAATAGGCGACACCCGCCACTCCGTACACGAGCGCGGCGTGACGCGGACCATTCAGAAACCGGGTCAGGAGAGGAGCGCCCGAACCCCCGAAATCTGCCGGATCGTTCCCCCGCGCCCCGGCCTTCACGAAACGCAGGGGAAGCGGAACGGCAGCAGGGGCGGCGGGCGCGTGATCGGACGCGCCGTTCGGTTCCGCCGGTTCCGGCGGGGCGACCGGAACGGCGGCGGCCCGGTCCATCATGGAGCGCAGGACGGCGCGCCGGTAACGCATCTGGACGAAGAACGAAATAGGCACGGTCAGCACCGCCGCCAGCACGAGCAGGAACATGGCGGCGGCGGGGCCGAATAACAGGCCCAGATCGAGCGGATCGGCGGCGACATCCATACGGGACGCTCCACGGGCGGAATGGGCCGTTCCTGACAGCCTGCGGGAATTATAGCCCGATTCGATGCGCGCGGGATAAGATGGAGTCGTGAGCGATTTTAACCGTGAAGCGACGAGTCTCCCGAAGGCGAGCCTGGAGGCGTACGAAGTCTTCGATGCTATCGGCGGGCTGGAGGGCGGCGCGCCCGAAGCGTTCGCCCAGCTCGTGGACGCGTTCTACGAGGGCGTCGAGGCGGACCCGCTCCTGCGCGCCATGTACCCCGAAGGAGACCTCGCCGAGGAGCGGGAGAACCTCGCCCTGTTCCTCATGCAATACTTCGGCGGTCCGGCCCTCTACGCGCAGAAGCGCGGGCACCCGCGCCTCCGCATGCGGCACGTGCCGTTTTCCATCGGCCCGGCCGAGCGCGACGCCTGGATGCGCCACATGGGTGCGGCGCTCGACCAGGTCCCCGCGCTGGCCCCGGTCGCCCCGCTGATGCGCGCGTACTTCACCAGCGCCGCCGAATTCCTGCGCAACCGTGAATAGCGCCGCACAGCAGGCAAAGCGCCACGCAGCAGGCAAACTTCTGTTGGCAGTTTCGGGGCGTCAGTCGTATCATGTAGCGTAATGCCGGTCCCCACCGCCGAACGTCCCGCGCGAAACCCCGCCTTCGAGATCGTCGGCCTCGCCGACGGCCTTAACACGCAGCAGCGTGAAGCGTTCGACCACACGGACGGCGCGGCGCTGGTGCTCGCCGGCGCGGGCTCCGGCAAGACCACCGTCCTGACGCGCCGCATCGCCCGACTCGTCGCGGACGGCGTACCCGCGCCCCGCATCCTGGTCACCACCTTCACCAAGCGCGCCGCGCAGGAGATGGAAGACCGCCTGGTCGCCATGCTCGGCGAGGAGGCGCTCGACGGCATCTGGATCGGGACCTTCCACGCCCACTGCCTGCGCATCCTGAAGAAGGAGTGGGCGGAGCTGTTCGGCAAGGAGGGCAAGTTCGAACTGGCGGACGAGTACTGGCAGAAGCGGGTGTGCCGCGCCATCCTCGGCAAGCCGGACGACTACGCCAAGCTTCCGAACCCGCCGTTCGGCCAGAACATGCGGATGGACCCCAAGACCGCGATCCTCGGCGTCTCGGCGTCCAAGAACATGGGCTACACCTGCGAGTACGCGGAGACCGCCCTCCAGCGCATCTACCCCGACTGGGAACCGTCCTACGTGGAGAGCGTGGCGCGCTTCTGGCGCTGCTACGAGCAGGCCAAGGAGAAGGAGTACGACCTCCTTTCCCGGACCCAGTCCCGCCGCCTCGACTTCGACGACCTGCTGACCGAGGCGTTCACGCTCCTGCGCGACAACCAGATGATCCGCCTCAAGTACCAGGGCATGTTCGACTACGTCCTGGTGGACGAGACGCAGGACACGAGCCAGGTTCAGTGGGAGTTCGCCCGCCTGATCGCGCAGCGACACGGTAACCTCTTCCTCGTCGGCGACGTCGGCCAGAGCGTGTACGGCTTCCGCGGCTGCGACCCGCGCCTGACCGTCATGTCGTTTCAGAAGGAGTTCCCCAGGGGCGACATCATCCGGCTCCCCGCCAACTACCGCTCCCAGGGCGCCGTGGTGACGGTGGCGAACGAGCTGATCGCCCACGCCGAGCTGGACGAGCGCTACCGCCTGCTGATGGAGCCGACGCGCGCCGAGGCCAGCGACCCGGTCCTCTCGCAGCACGTGGACGCGGAGTCCGAGGCGGCCTGGATCGTGGAGCGGCTGCGCGAGAAGCTTCAGCAGGGGCGGCTCCAGTTCCGCGACATAGCCATTCTGTACCGCACCAACGCCTACTCGCGCGCCTTCGAGGACGCGCTGATCGCGGGGGGCGTGCCCTACCAGATTACGGGAGGGACCGGGTTCTACAACCGGCGCGAAATCAAGGACATGCTGGCCTACCTCCAGCTGACCGTGGACCCGCACTCCCCGGCGGGCGACGAGGCCGCCAAGCGGGTGCTCAACATCGGCTCGAAGCGTTTCGGTAAGCCGACGCGATTCCTCGGGAAGAGCTTCATCACCCAGATCGAGGCGCAGGCGGCGAAGCTCGGCTGCTCGTTCTACGAGGCGCTGCGGCGCGGCTCGTACAAGACTACCCAGGACGTCGCCGTGCGCGACTTCCGCCAGCAGATCAAGGAGATCTTCGACGCGGGCGAGACGGCGACCGCCCGCCTCATGGCGGCACGGCAGACCGGTTACGACGACTACGTCCTGAACGAGGAGGGCGACGAGGAGTCCGAGGGCGAGGGGTCGAGCCGCCTGGAGAACCTGGACGAGCTGATCGCCGCCTCGCAGAAGTTCTTCGCGCCCGAGGCGATGCTGACGTTCGTGGCGGGCCAGGTCCGCAAGGCGAACGAGTCCTCCCGCTCGCTTGACGCGGTGAACGTGATGACGATCCACCGCTCGAAAGGGCTGGAGTGGCACACGGTCTTCGTCGCGGGCTTCGCCATGAACCTGCTGCCGCATCACCGCTGCCTGCGCTACGTCAACGGCGAACTCCTCGCCGAGTCGCTCGAAGAGGAGCGCCGCCTCGCCTATGTCGCCATCACCCGCGCCAAGGAGGACCTGTTCCTCTCGTGGCCGCAGTACCACAACGGCAAGTCGCTCGGCGCGACCCCGTTCCTCACCGAGATGCCGACCCTCGCCCCGCTCGTCGAGGCCGCCTTCCACGCGTCCGCGGCGGCTGCCGCCGACGAAGACGATGCCGTCGAATTCGACGAGGACGAAGACGCCTGACCCGTCCGGACGCTGTGGTACAATTCACCCACGCTCTGAACTGGCCCGAGAGGATCCAGCCCGACGAAGGGGTCTTCGGCAGCGAACTCGTCCGCCGGAAATGCGCCGCCGCTCCACCGCCGGGACCGGCCTTAGAACCCCCGGCATCTGTCGATAATGTCTACCGCCGAAGGAGACCGAAATGCACCGTACGCATCCTGCGCCGCTGCGGGCGACCTCCCGAACCCCTTATGGCTTCACCCTGATCGAGCTTCTCGTGGTGATCGCGATCATCGCCATCCTCGCCGCGATCCTGTTCCCAGTGTTCGCCCAGGCTAGGGAGAAGGCAAGGCAGACCGCATGCCTCTCGAACAGCCGGCAGATCAGCCTCGGGTTCCTCCAGTACGTACAGGACCACGACGAGATGTTTCCGCCGTCCACGTTCGGTATCGCTCTGTTCGTGACGCAGCCCTACATCAAGAGCCTGGAGGTCTGGCGCTGCCCTTCCTTCTCCGGCGCGTACACGCTCAACGTTGCCTGGCTGCCGCGGGAACGCATCGTCACCGGCTGGGCGCACAACTCAGACGTCATCGGCGGCTTCAACGCCTCGCCTCCCAAGCCCATCGTCAGCGTGGACGACGTGGCCGGTACGGTTCTTCTGGCGGAGAACGACAACTGGGAGCCGCGGGACGAGGCACCGGGGACCACCCAGACCGCGCAGTTGGGCTTTACGGCCTGCCGCGACTCGCGGCAGGCGATGTTCCACACCCGCTGGCTGCAGACTCCGATGCACGCGAACGGACGTCTGGGGTCACACCACGCCAACGGCCTGAACATCATTTACGTCGACGGGCACGCGAAGTGGAGCCAGAAGCCGCCCGCGGACTGCCACGCCTACGTCAGTGCGATGCCCGCCGGGCAGCGACTGATCACGGACCCGGCGACGCGCGCGTGCAACGTGAACAACGTGGCGAACGACGTCTGGTGCAACACGAACTAGCGGCGCCTCCCCTTACGTAATACAATCCCCTGTCTGTTCGCGGTGACACCTGTCGCTAATATCTACCTCGGTGAACTTTGACCGCAATTTCGGCGTATAGGCATTACGGCTCGGCGCGCGGGGCGTCCGGACCGTCTGGAGAGGGGAAAAACACGTGGAGCATTTCGGCAAGAAACTGGCGGCGGTTGGCGTAGCATCGCTCGCGCTGGGCACCGGGTTTGGCTTCGGCAGTGGGCTGGTCGGGCGCGATTCACATTCCATGAGCGTGGCGTTCGCCCAGGGAACGCTTCGGCGCGGCGCGGAAGAGCAGAACCTGATCCGCGTGGTCCGCTCCGTCTCCCCGGCGGTCGTGACCGTTTCGGACGGGGGCGGACTCGGTTCCGGTGTTATCATCGACGGCGCGAACGGCGTCATCCTGACGAACGCGCACGTCGTCCGCCGCGCGCGGGGCGGCACCGTGGAGATTCGGCTGAAGAACGCGAAGAGACTGACCGGGCGCGTCTTGGGGGCGGATCAGACCGTGGATATCGCGGTCGTGAAGGTGGACGCGACCAACCTTCCATCCGCGCCGATGGCGGATTCGGACGACCTCGAGGTCGGGCAGAGCGCGGTGGCCATCGGCAACCCGCTCGGGCTGGAGCAGACGGTGACGGCGGGTGTGGTCTCGGCCGTGAACCGGAAGATCAACGCCGACGACGTCGAGGGGTTCATCCAGACCGACGCGGCGATCAACCCCGGAAACTCCGGCGGCGCGCTGATCGACTCCGACGGCCAGGTGATCGGGATCAACACGGCGGTCCTGCGCGGTAACGGCGCCGAGGGGCTCGGGTTCGCCGTCCCGATAAACGTGGCCCGGGACGTGGCGCGGCAGGTGCTGAACACCGGTCGGGTGCGGCGGTCGATGATGGGCGTGGTCCCGGTGAGCATCACGCCGCCGGTGGCGAGCCAGTTCCGGCTCCCCGTCCGCGAGGGGGTACTTCTGGACAGCGTCGCGGAGGGTTCGCCCGCCGAGCGGGCGGGGCTACGGCCCGGCGACATTCTGACCCGCCTCGACGGCGAAACGCTGACCGGATCGGGCGACCTCCTGAAAGCCCTGCGCGCGAAGCGGCCCGGTGACCAGGTGACCGTGACCGTGCGCCGCGGGGATCGCTCGCTTCCCGTGACCGTGCGCCTTATCGAGGCCGAGGATTAATCGCGACGCGCAACGACGACGGCCTGGCGAACAGCCGGGCCGCCGTTGTTGCTACAGGTCCGGCTCGCCCAGGTCCGCGGGCAGGCCGTACCCGCGGGTGCCGATAAGAGGGACGAAGGAAACCTCTCCGTAGTCCTCGACGTGCGTTCGTCCGGACCCGTCGCCGTTGACCGTGACCAGCAGCAGGCGCTGCACCCCGTCCTCCGGGCCGACCGGGAGGACGACGCGCCCACCCGGGTGGATCTGGCGCACGAGCGCCGCGGGGACTTCCGGCGCGGCGGCGGCGATGAGCGCGGCGTCATACGGGGCTTCGTCCAGCCATCCCGCGGACCCGTCGCCGACGAACAGGCGGACGTTCCGCGCACCGAACGCGTCGAGGACGGCCCGCGCCCTCCCGGCAATGACCGGGAGCCGCTCGACGGCGACCACCTCTCGCGCGAGCAGGCTCAGCACGGCGGTCTGGTACCCGGAGCCCGCGCCGACCTCCAGCACTTTCTCATCACCGCGGAGCCGCAGCAGTTCCGTCATGCGCGCCACGATGAACGGCTGCGAGATGGTCTGCCCCTCTCCGATCGAGTGGGCGCGGTCCTCATAGGCGGCGCGATCCGCCTCGCTGCCCGCGGGCGCGAAAAGGTGTCGCGGTACGGACCGCAGCGCGCCCAGAACGCGGGGGTCGCGCACACCCCGCGCCTCGACCTGCTCCCGCACCATCGCCTCGCGCTCCGCCCCTCTCGCGTCGTCCTTCATAACGCCGGTGTGCCTCCGGAAAAGATCGTACCTCCGAGGTCGTTCGCTATTCACAGATTTCGCGGAATCGACGTTGTAATAGCAATGTTCGTTGGCAGACGGCGTCAAATCTCGGCGGTAGGGCCGGAGAGAGCCGTGGAGTTACGCACCATGAATCGACGTTCTCTATTCGCGGCATCCGTTTTCGGGGGTCTGGCGGCCGTATCCGCCCTAACCGCCGCCGTTTCGCACGCGGCGTTGCGCGAGCTTAACGAAACCCGGCGCGGCGCCGGTGAGATCGTCTGGCGTACCGGGAGCGACCGCCTGGAAACGGCCTCCCTCCGGCTTCGCCCCGACGGCCGCGCGGAGGTGCGCCTGGAAGGTCGCCAGCACCACACCTTCTCCGGTCGGTGGCGCGAGACGCGGCCGGGAGCGATCGGCCTCGACCTCGAAGGCGATTTCGGACGGCACCGGGCGCAGGCCGACGGCACGCTTTACCTCCGGGGGGGCAGCGTAGACCGGCTCGACATCCGCGGGAACGCCGACAGCGGCGTGTTCACCGCGCGCTTCGTCGCGACCGGCGGCGTCCGGCCGACGACGCCCCCGGCTGGCAGCCGCCCCGGATGGGATGACGGACGGGGGGACCGGGGTACGACGGACGGGTACCGCGGCCGTCCCCTCGCCGTGAATCAGGCGGGGACCGGTAGTATCACTATGGACGGTCGGCGGTTCGACAGCCTGGAGCGCGCGACGCTCGACCTCGATCGGGATGGGACGGCGTGGGTTCGATTCCTCGGCCGGCGGGACCGCCACTCATTCGTGGGACGCTGGGAGTCGCGCGGCGGCGGCAGCGAGGACGTCCGCCTCGTCCTGGACGGTAACTTCCACGGCGAGCGCGTGCGGCTCGAAGGGACGGCCAACCTGCGGCTGCGCAGCGGCGGCGACCAGATCGACCGGGTGGAGCTGCGCGGCCTCGCGGGCGAGGAATGGGCACAGCTTCGCTTCGAGGCGCTGTAGGCAATTGCGCAACCGAGCGGGCACGAACGCGGCCCAGGCGGGTAATAGTATGGGTGGGGCGGCCGAATCGCCCCTCTACAGATCGATATTAGCGGGTTCGGCGGCGACGTCGCCGCCGCGGTAACAACAAGGAGAGAGAAAATGCATCGACGTTTCGCAGTCCCGGGACTGCTTTTGCTGGCTACACTGCTGACGACGCCGACGGTCCAGGCTCAGAATTTTTCGGAGACGCGACGCGGGGAGGGGACACTGGTCCGAGACGGCCGCGAGGACGACTCGCTCCGCGAGGCCAGCATCAGCCTGCGCGACGACGGGAGCGCGCGCCTGATCTTTTTCGGCCGCCGCGACCGGCACACGTTCGAGGGCCGCTGGACGCGTGGCCGCTCGAACGACGTCAGCCTGCGCCTGAACGGCGACTTCGGGGGAGACCGGGCCACGGCCACGGGCGACCTGTACCTCCCGTCCAACCGGCGCGGGTTCGAGCGGGTGACCCTGAACGGCAGCGCGGACGGACGCCGGTTCTACATCCGCTTCGAGGCGGACGGCAGCGGCGGACGCCCGTGGGACAATGACTGGAACAGCGACTGGAACAATGGCCGACCCAACCGTCCGTCGCGCCCCGGCGACCTCGGCCGCGGGAACGGACGCTGGGATGATCGCAACGATCGCGGCGACTGGGACGACCGCGGCAGCCGGAACGACCGCGACGTTAGTAACACGCAGTCTGGCTACGGCACGGCGCGGACGGCGGATCGTGGAAGCTATTCCCTGAACCGGGCGAGCGTTAACATCCGGTCGAACGACGACGTGCGAGTCGTGTTCTACGGCCAGACGACCCAGTCGTTCGGCGGGCGCGTCACCCGCCGCAATGGCGAGAACGTCTACGTCCGCCTCGAGGGCGACATCGACGGCGACAAGACCATCCTGGAGGGGTACATCAACGTCCGGCGCAGTGGCGGCGGATTCGACCGGATCGTGTTGGACAGCCGCAGCGGCGCGAGGTTCAACGTCAACTTCACCGCGCGATAGCGCGGAAAACGGATAGTCGAAAGGGCGGCCCGCGCACCGGGCCGCCCTTTCGCGCGTCAGTCGAAGTCCGCGCGCCGCGCCGTCTCGAACGCCTCCGGCGACTCGAACGCCTTTACCGCCGCGAGGGGCTCGGGCTCGTGTCCGTTGGCGGAATCATCGACGGCCGTCGACCACCCGTTCGCCGCCGCGAAGGTCTCGTACCGGGTGTACATCTGGACGAACAGCGGCATCCCCGTGAAGGAAAGGGGAGACGCAGGCCCGGTAAACATGAACGGGTATTCGCGCCGGCTCTGCGGGTCCACGAACGACTTGTAGAGCGAGATCGCCTCCTTGTCGCCGACGATCTCCTCCAGCATCGCCAGCTCGGAGCCCATCGTCAGCCCGTATCCGATCGCGTTCAGTCGCAGCTGACCGATAATCTCGCGGTGCAGTGACGCCAGCGTCTGCGTGATGAACATGTACCCGAGGCCGTACTTGCGCGTCGTCCGGACCGCGTCCACGAACTTCTTCGTCAGCTGCGCCATCTCGGAGTTGTCGTCGCCGCGGGTATAGGAACGGACGTAGCGATGCGCCTCGTCGAGCGCGACCAGGCAGTTCAGTCGCCTCCCGTTCTGGAAGGCCTTGCCGCCTTCCACGTCGAGCGCGGTCGCGATCTCCTTGAGGAGCATCGCCTTTATCTCCTCGTCGTCCTTGAACGCGGTACCCTCGCCGCTGATGTCCAGAAAGACGATCGGCTGCGCGTCCGCCTCCCCCGCGTTGATGACCGACGTCACGATAGACCAGAGCGGCGTCCGGTTGTTCCCGCGCGAGTCCACCGACTGAAACAGGTCGAGCGCCGCGGTCCAGAGCCCCCCCAGTTCGGCCTGCTCCTCCGGGTCCGCGAGCAGCGACCGGATGCGCTCGGCCAACTGCTCCCGCCGCTCCTTGCCCGTGTAGATGCGCTCCAATCCCTTCGCGTCGTCCACCAG
>DATLHN010000332.1:0-2847 GCA_035539875.1 Armatimonadaceae bacterium | reverse complement strand
CCAGAGCTGACGCCGGGGCGTCTCCGGGCCGGACTGGGCGCGGGCGGCGGCGGCGGGCACGAGCAGGGCGGCGGCGGCGGCAACGGCCGACAGGGTGGCGCAGCGGATGGAAGGCAGCACGGCAGGACTCGCTGTTCTTTGGGAAGGTAGTATGCGCGGGGCGGCGGAATCCCGTAATACGGGCAGCCGCCGCCCCTCCCCATTAGACCATAAGAAGATAGGGATTTTCCAGTATCTCTTTGAGGCGGGCCAGGAAGGCGGCGGCGGGCGCGCCGTCCATCGCGCGGTGGTCGAAGGAGAGCGAGAGGCCCATCACGGGGCGCACGGCGGGCGCGCCGTCGCGCACGACCACGGCGTCGGCGATGCCTCCTACCCCGAGGATGGCGACCTGCGGCGGGGCGATGATCGGGTTGAACGACTCGACGCCGTACGCGCCGAGGTTGGAGACGGTGAAGGTCCCCCCGGTGACGTCCGCGGAGGTGAGCTGCCCGGCGCGGGCGCGGGCGGCCAGGTCCTGGCGGTCCTTTGCGATCTCGCCGAGGCCCTTGCGGTGGGCGTCGCGGATCACGGGGACAATCAGGCCGTCGTCGCCGAGGCTGACGGCGAGGCCGACGTGGACGTCGCCGAAGAATGTGAGCGTGTCGCCGTCGATGTGGGCGTTGACGTACGGGAACTCGCGCAGGGCGACCGCCGCGGCCTTGACGATGACGTCGGTCGGCGAGACGCGGACGCCGCCGGTCTGCTTCTCGATGGCGGGGAGCAGGAGGGCGCGCAGGCGCATGGCCTCGCCCATGTCCGCGGAGAGGTTGAGCGTGACGTGCGGCGCGGTGCGGATGGACTTGGCGACGTTGTCGGCGACGCGCTTGCGCAGGCCGGTGAGCGTGAGCGTGCGGGACGCGCCCCCTGCCGTTCCCGTGGCGGGCGCGGGAGAGGGCGGGGCGGCAGGCGTCGGAGCGGTGGCGGTGCGGACGTCGTCGGCGGTGATGCGCCCGCCGGGGCCGGTGCCCGCGAGCGCGCCGAGGTCGACGCCGGAGCCTTCGGCGACGGCGCGGGCGAGCGGCGAGGCTTTCACGGCGCGCTCCACCAGCGGCGTGGCGGCGAGGGCGGCGGACGCCCCGCTCTCCAGCTCCGCGCGCAGGCCGAGGACGTCTTTCTCCTGGACGCGCCCGTGGGGGCCGGTGCCGCGCCCCGCGAGGAGGGCGAGGTCTATCCCGGCGTCCTCGGCGGCGTGGCGCGCGCGCGGGCTGGCGAGGACGGGGGCACCCACCCCCGATTCGCCGGGGCTCGCCGCCCCCGCACTCGGCAGCGAAGGGGCGACAGAAAGGCCGGGAGCCGCTTCCGCCGCGGGGGCGCTTTCGCCGCCGAGCAGGTGGCCGATGGGCTCGTCGGCGGTGCCGAGGATGACGACCGGGGCCTCGACCGCGACGAAGGCGTCGGCGGGGGCGAGTATCTTGCGGACGACGCCGGATTCGGGGCTCTCGAAGAAGGTGTTGACCTTGTCGGTCTCGATCTCGGCCAGGTTCTCCCCGGCCTCGACGGCGTCACCCTCGTTCTTGAGCCACTGGAGGATGCGGACCTCCTCGACGCTCTGCCCGAGCACGGGCATCTTCACGACCTTGGCCATAGCGGTCTTAGTTTACCGCCGGGGCGGGCCGATTCCTGCGCAAACGCGGACACCCGAAAAAAAACGCGCGGAAACGAAAGCGCTCCGGCTATGCCGCGGGCTTTTTCGCGAGGGGGTGTTCCGCATGCTTACGCCAGCCGGTCAGCGCGAGCGTGCCGTCCCGCTGGACGCGCAGGACGGAGTAGCCGCTGCTTTCCGCGCCGGAGCCTTCGACCATGGCGGCGAGGGTGACGTAGGAGACGCCGCCGATGGTCTGGAGTTCGTTCTTGTGGCTGTGCCCCTGGAAGACGGCCAGCACCTTGCCCGACTTCTCCAAAACGGCGCGGACGGCGGGGGCGCTGTGGACGCGGTAATTGGCCGTGGCGGGTTCGTCGAGCCGCTGGTGGACGAAGACGACAGCCTTGTAGGACGTGGCCTTCAGGTCGGCCTCCAGCCACTCGCGTTGCGCGGGCGGGATGTCGGTGTCGGTCCACTCGAACTTGCCCGGTTCGTAGGCCGCCCCGTCCCGGCGGAAGCAGGCGTCGAGGACGACGAAGTGGACGCCGTTTTTATCGAAGGAGTACGAGGAGCGCGCCTGCGCGCAGCCCTCCAGGAACTGCTCCTTGGTCAGCGCGGAGACGCAGTGGTTGCCGAGGACGAAGTGCCGCGGGGCCGTCAGCTTCCCGAACTCGCCGGTGATCGTGCGCAGGAAGCCTAGCTCCTTCGTCACGTCGGGCGGGCTGGGCGTGTCGATCAGGTCGCCGAGGCAGACGGCCAGATCGACCTTCTCGGCGTTCAGGCGCGTCACGGCCTCGCGCATCTTGCCGAGCGACTCGCGGTAGTGGCGGGTCCCGCGCGCCTCGGCGTCGGCGTAGTGGACGTCGGTGACGAGTCCCACCTTCACGGCGGGCTCGGCGGCGAGGGCTTCGGCGGGGTCGCGGCCCGCAGCGGCGGCGAGAAGGAGCAGCGTCCCGCTCCCCAGTCGGAGGGCACGGCGGCGGGAGACGGCGTTGTCGTTGGCTTCGGGCATGGGTGTCAGTTGCGGGACTGCAGGGGATTCAGCCGCGGCCGAAGACCTCGCGGCGGGCTTCGCGGTCGCGGTCGCGCTGGGCGATGGCGTCGCGCTTGTCGTAAAGCTTCTTGCCGCGGCCGACGGCAAGTTCGGCCTTGGCGAAGCCGCGCTCGAAGTGGATGTTGAGCGGGACGAGCGTGAGGCCCTTCTGCTCGGTCAGGGCGCGGATGCG
>DATLHN010000331.1:0-5820 GCA_035539875.1 Armatimonadaceae bacterium | reverse complement strand
AGCCGACGACCGGATTCGAACCGGTGACCTGCTGTTTACGAAACAGCTGCTCTACCACTGAGCCACGTCGGCGACGGTTGGCAGTATATCACGCTGCGTTTTTCGTGTCAATCGACCGAAATAGAGGTAGAAACCCCTGTGGTACAATCTCCCTACCAGACGCGGCGAACAGACGCGCACGCAGCCCACGGCGACGTGGCAGATGGGCGGCGGCAGCGGTCGCGAGAAGGAGTGACAAGGTGCATCTCGTCACCCGATTCATACGGGAACTGAGACCCTATGTCCGGACCATGCTGCTGGTCGCGGTGTTGACGCTGAGCAACGCAGTTCTTTCCCTCCAGTCCGCTCCCCTCATCCGCGATCTCTTCAACGCGCTCGCCGCCCCGGAAACGCATTCGGTCAACCTCCCGCGCTTCTTCGGGCTCCTGCTCGCCATCGCCTGCGCCGCCGGTACGCTCTCGTACTTCATCGGTATGAGCGTCACTTACCTGGGACAGGCGTTCATGCTCGAGACCCGGCGCAAGCTTTACGCACACCTACAATCGCTGTCGCAGGGTTTCTTCGAGAAGGCGCAGACGGGCAAGCTGGTCGCGACGATCGTCAACGACGTGGGCCAGGTCAACCAGCTCCTCCAGGGCGGCTTTACGACCCTGATCCAGGACTCCGTCATTCTGCTCGGCGCGATCGGCATGATGTTCTTCGAGAACTGGAAGCTGACGCTGCTCGCGCTCGTCGTCTACCCCGTCTACGTCTTCAACTACGTGGTCTCGCGCCAGAAGCTGGCCGACAACGCGTCCAAGATCAGCGAGCTGCGCGGCGTCATCTACTCCGACCTCCAGGAGAAGCTGGCCGGAGTGCAGGTCGTGAAGACGTACGCCCAGGAGCGCGGCGAGGTGCGCGCCTATACGAGCCTGAACCGCGACAACTTGGACCTGAACGTCAACCAGAGCAAGATGGGCACCGGCATGTTCGCCCGCGCCGAGTTCATCAGCGCGGTCGGGACGGCGATCATCCTGTGCGTCGGCGGCTACTACGTCATCCAGGGAGAACTCCAGCCGGGCGGCCTGGTTCAGTTCCTTCTGCTGGCGACGGGATTCGTCTACGCGCCCACGGTGCGCCTGATCCAGATGAACGATCAGATAGCGCGCACGCAGGCGGGCCTGCGCCGCATCTTCGAGATCCTGGACACGGAGCCCGCAGTCCAGGCCGACCCCGCCGCGCCGCCCATCCCGAAGATTCAGGGGCGCATCCGCTACGAGGACGTCTGGTTCGCCTACGAGCCGGAGCAGTACGTCCTCAAGGGTGTCAACCTAAGCATCGAGCCGGGGCAGATGATCGCCTTCGTCGGCGGTTCGGGTTCAGGCAAGACGACGATGATAAACCTGCTCTCGCGCCACTACGACGTATCGAAGGGCCGCCTGACGGTGGACGGGTACGACGTGCGCGAGATCAACCTGGAGTCGCTGCGCCGACAGATCGGCGTCGTCCTCCAGGAGAGCGTTCTCTTCCACACGACGATCCGGGAGAACCTGCGCTACGGACGCCTGGAAGCGACGGACGAGGAGATAGAGGACGCGGCGAAGGCGGCGAACATCCACCACGTGATCGAGGCGCTGCCGAACGGGTATGAGACGAAGATCGGCGAGGACGGCATCAAGCTGTCGGTCGGCGAGAAGCAGCGCATGGCCATCGCCCGCGCGATCCTCGCAGACCCGCGCATCCTGGTACTGGACGAGGCGACGAGTTCCCTGGACTCGGAGACCGAGGCGCTTATCCAGGAGGCGCTGGACCGGCTGATGGAGGGGCGCACGAGCTTCGTGATCGCGCACCGCCTCTCGACAATCGTGAAGGCCAACCAGATCGTGGTTATGGAGAAGGGCGTCATCAAGGAGGTCGGGAGCCACGCGAAGCTCCTGGCCGAGGGCGGCATCTACGCCCGCCTCTATGCCGAGCAGTTCCGCGCCGAACTGGAAGCCGTCGCGGCTTGAGGTGCAGTCAATGTCACCCACGGAACCGCATTCCTTCCGGGCAGAAGAGTTCATTTATCACCACTATCTTGCACGCAACGCGGCCGGCGAACACTGCGCCCTCATGGTGATAGAACATCGCCCGAGTGGCAGGAAGTCGGCTGCGGTAGACGTAACGTCGATTGGGGGCGGTGACGCGGTCAGGCTTCGGCAGCAAACTCTGGAGTCTCTGATCCGCGAGCTACAATCAGGCGGAATCACGCCGGAACTACCGCCCACACCGCGAAAGAAACTGGGCAAACCGCGTTGGCGAGTAGACGCACGCGATGGTGCCGAAGGCGGAGAACGATAGCGGATAGGTCAGCCCGCTTTTAGAGACTTTTGAAGGGCTGCCCGCGGTGACCACCGCCGGGCGATGGGAGCCGATGGATAGTTTCAAGCGCCTGCTGCGCTACCTGAGACCCTACCGCATGCGCGTCGCGCTCGCGGTCGTGCTGATGTTCGCCGTCACCCTGTCGGCGATCCCGATGCCGCTGCTCCAGAAGCAGGTGCTCGACGTCGCCATCCCCAACCGCGACGTGCGCATGCTGGTCTGGATTTTCGCCGGGGTGCTGACGCTTTACGCGGTGCGCGGCATCGTCTCCTACACTCTGAACTATCTGATCGGATGGCTCGGACAGCGCGTCATCTTCGACCTGCGCTACCAGTCCTACCGCCACCTCCAGCGGCTCTCCCTGGCCTACTACGACGGCCGCCAGCCGGGCAAGATCATGTCGCGGCTGACCACCGACATCGACGTCATCCAGTACGCGCTGACCAGCGGCTTCGTCAACTTCATCACCGACCTCGCGACCGTCGTCATCATCGTCGGCTGGCTCTTCTACCTGGAGTGGCGGCTCGCGCTGCTGGCCATATCGGTCGTCCCGCTCTACGTCCTCAACTACAAGCTGCTCCTGCGCCGCATCCGCGACGTCTCGGTCGCCCTGCGCGAGAAGCGCGAGATCATGATCGGGAACCTGAGCGAGAAGCTCAACGCGATCGCGGTCGTGAAGGCGTTCGTGCGCGAGGACCACGAGACCGACTACACGATGCACACCATCCGCGAGAACTTCGCGCTCGGGATGGAGCAGACCAAGCTCAACCGGTTCCTCGGCTCGACCTCCCAGGTCATCCGCACCCTCGGAACGGCGTCCATGCTCTGGTTCGGCGGCTCGCTCGCCCTTCAGCGGCAGCTCACGGTCGGCGAGCTGTTCGCGTTCCACGGCTACATCGGCTACCTCTACGACCCGACGGTACGTCTGGTGGACTTCAACGTCCAGGTGCAGTGGGCGCTCGCCGCCATAGAGCGGGTCTTCGAGACGCTGGACACGCGGCCCGAGATCGTGGACGCGACGAACGCGGTCCACCTGACCACGGTGAAGGGTTCGGTCGAATACAGGAACGTGACCTTCGGCTACGACTCCAGCCAGCCCGTCCTGAAGAACGTAACGTTCAAGGTGGAGGCGGGCGAGACCATCGCGATCGTCGGGCCGTCCGGCGCGGGCAAGACGACGGTCGTAAACCTGCTGGCGCGATTCTACGACGTCAACGAGGGACAGGTGCTCGTGGACGGACACGACGTCCGCCAGGTCCGCCTGGAGTCGATGCGCCGCCACATCGGCATGGTGTCCCAGGAGACCATCCTGTTCTCGGTCTCGCTGAAGGAGAACATCCGCTACGGCAAGCGCGACGCGACCGACGAGCAGGTCATCGCGGCGGCGAAGGCCGCCGACATGCACGACTTCATCATGGACCTGCCCGACGGCTACGAGACGAAGATCGGCGAGGACGGCATCAAGCTGTCCGGCGGGCAGAAGCAGCGCATGGCCATCGCCCGCGCCATCCTGGCAGACCCGCGCATCCTGATCCTGGACGACGCGACTTCCGCGCTCGATTCGCACACCGAGGCGAACGTCCAGGCCGCGCTGGCGGTCCTGATGCAAGGGCGCACGAACTTCGTGATCGCGCACCGCCTCTCGACGATCATGAGCGCGGACCGCATCCTGGTGATGAACGAGGGCCGCATCGTGGACTTCGGCACGCACCAGGACCTGGTCGGCCGCCCCGGCATCTACCGCGACCTCTATAACGAACAGTTCAAGACCGTGGGCGAGTTGTCGGAGGAGGAGCGCAGCCGGCTCCTGACCGTCGCCCCCGAAGCGCGCAACAACCTGACGGTCGCGGGCAGGGCTGCGGCGGGCTGAACCGAGGGCGCGAGTTCAGCGTAACTACGACCTACCCCTCCAGTTCCTCGACCGTCTTCGGGATGGCGGCGGTCAGGTTCTCATTGCCCTGCTCCGTGATGAGGATGTCGTCCTCGATGCGGATGCCCAGCTCCTTCTCCGGCAGGTACAGGCCCGGCTCGATCGTAATTACCATGCCCGGCTGGAGAACGCCGTCGAACGGCAGCACGTCGTGGACGTCGAGGCCGAGGCCGTGGCCGATCACGTACGGGTAGCCGTCCGGGAAGCCTGCCTTCTCCAGTACCGCCCGCGCCGCCCTGTCCACCTCCCACATCGCCGCGCCCGGCTTCGCCGCCTCGATGGCGACCATCTCCGCCTCCAGTACCGCCTCGTACAGGCCGCGCTGCTCCGCCGTGAACTTCCCGCCCACCGGGTACGTGCGCGTCACGTCGGCCGCGTAGCCCCCGCACTCCGCGCCCGAGTCGATCAGGACGAGCTGTCCGTCCCGCAGCGGCTGGTCGTTGTCCATGTAGTGCAGCACGGCGGCGTTTACCCCGCCGCCGACGATCGGGTTGTAGGCGTGGCCGCACCCGTGCGTCCGGTAGGCGTCAAAGAGCGCGTCCGCGACGGCACCCTCGGACGCGCCCGGACGGATAACCTTCCGCGCGGCGGCGTAGCCGTCCACGGTAGCGGCGACCGCCCTGCGCATCAGATCGAGTTCGGCCCCGGACTTGACGGCGCGCATCGAGGGCAGCAGGTCGGTGCGCTCCTCGATGGCGACGCCGAGCACGCGCTCGGCGACCTGTCGGTAGGCGGCGAGGTCCGGGCCGACCGCCGCCGGGTAGGTCGCGAACGGGTGCAGGCAGGCGAGCCGCTTCGTCCGCCGCGCCGCCGCCGTCAGAGCGCCGGGGATGCCGCCGGTGCGGGAGACCGAGGCGAAGCCGTACCGCTCCTTGAGGGCGGTCGATATCGGGGCGCGGATACCTTCCCACATGTCCGTCTCAGGGTTGATGGGCCGCAGGAACAGCGTGATCCGCCGGTCGGGATCCGGCGCGGACGGGTCGAAAACGACCGCCGCGCCGCTTTCGTTTCCGATGCCCGTCAGGTATAGGAAGTGGTGGTTCGGCCGCCATCGGCCGAGCAGGGGCGCGTGACCCTCGCCCGCGAAGACCACCGCCGCCGCCCCGTCTAGCGCTTCGAGCAGGCGGGTGCGCCGCTCCGCGTATTCCGTCGCGGAAATCGATTCGTTCATGCCCTCCCGATTCGCCACGGGGCCGCCGTCCCCCTGCCTCGCGGACAGGATTCCTCGTCCGAACCGCTCAATGTAACCGGTGACATGAGAACGCCGTCGCGCCTCCGCTGCCTCGCCGCTGCCCTGGGACTCGCCATGATAGCCTGCGCCCCGTCCGACGCCGCCCCGCCGAAGGCTGACTTCTTCGTGGCGCCGACCGGCAGAGATTCCTGGAGCGGCACCCTTTCCGCCCCGAACGCCGCCAGGTCCGATGGCCCCTTCGCGACCGTCGCGCGGGCGCAGAAGGCGGTCCGCGGCAGGAAGAGGCCGGGCGGACGTTCGGCCGCCACGGTATTGGTGCGCGGCGGGTTCTATCCGCTTTCGGAGACGCTCGTCTTCA
>DATLHN010000330.1:0-4403 GCA_035539875.1 Armatimonadaceae bacterium | reverse complement strand
GTTCCCGCAGGACGACTACAACGCCATTGACTCCCACGTCTTGAAGGTCGGCCGAGACCGCCTGATCTTCACCTTCGGCTCGTTCTGGGGCGGCATCCAACTCGTCGAAGCCGACCCGGCGACCGGTAAGCCTCGCCCCGGCGCGAAGCCGGTCAACGTCGCGCGGCGGCCGTCGCCCGGCGCGGTCGAGGCTCCGTTCCTGGTGCGGCGCGGCGACTGGTACTACCTGTTCGTCTCCTTCGACTTCTGCTGCCGCGGCGTCAACAGCACGTACAACGTCCGCGTGGGGCGCTCCCGCGCGCCCGAGGGACCGTACGTAGACCGCGACGGCGTCCGCATGCTGGACGGCGGCGGGACGCCAGTGGTGAAGACCGAGGGGAGCGTGGTCGGGCCGGGGCACTGCGCCGTCTTCGAGGACCGGCGGCACTACCTCGCCTACCACTTCTACGACCCCGCGCAGAACGGCGTCCCCACGCTCCAGATCCGGCCCCTTTCCTGGGACCGGGACGGCTGGCCGGTTCCCGGCAGCCCGCTCGCCCCCTGAGGAGACGAGCGGGCTGCCCGTTCGGTCGTTCGGTCAGCCGACCGAACGGTTCGGCTTGCGGGCACGCGCCGTGGCCATTGAGGAGGACGCGGCGGCGGCCTTGCCGTTGCGCGCCGCCGCCGGGCGGGCGGCGTCTGCTCCGCGGTCGTCCGGTTCGGCGGGCATCGGGAGCGTCAGGTGCAGGCCGAAGCGGAGCAGGCGGCCTTCGTCGCGCACCGCGGTGTCGCGCACCTCCAGGTTCCAGCGTCCCTTCAGACTGCGCCCGCGCAGTCCGGCGAGTGCCGGGACCGCGGCGGCGTCGTACACCCGGCGCAGGTCGCGCGCCGCGCCGCCGGACCGGTTGTGCAGCACGACGCGACCCATGCCGCTCCCGGGCGGCGGGACGAGCGTCACGACCAGGTCGCCTATGAAGGTGTGCTGTATCTCCACCTCCACCGCCACGTCCTCCGCCGCCGTGGTCTCCGCGACGTCGAGCGGGACGGAGACCGTCTGCCGGTCGGGAAGCGCCACGGGCAGGTCGCGCACGATCCGCACGACGTTACGCGCGACCGGCTTCGCGAGCAGCACCGCCGTCTCCGCGTTCAGGCGGCCGAAGCCGTAGAGCGCGCTGCGCCCGTTCGCGTCGTACGCGCCCGCGCCGGGGTCGATCCGGTCGCAGCAGCGGCGCAGGACCTCGCGCACCTGCTCCCCGCGCAACGCCGGATTGACGGAAAGGACCAGCGCGGCCACGCCCGCCGCGCCGGGACAGGCGCTGGACGTCCCCCCGAAGGAGTTCGTGTAGTTGCCCGCGCCGTCCCCCGGGGGAGCTTGCCCGGGAACCAGCGCACTCGCGCCGGGGTTGTAGCCCGCGGTGCCCGTCCGGTCCGTCGTCCAGATGCCGGGGGTGCGGGGCGCGGGGTGGTTCTCCGCGGCGAACTCGAAGTCGTTGCTCGGGAAGGAGCACCACAGGGCGGCCCCCTTGTCGCTGTAGGCGCTGCGCCTGCCCCGGTCGTTGCAGGCGGCGACCGAGACGACGTTGGCGTAGCTGGCGTAGCCGTCGTTCTCCACCGGCTCGTTGCCGTTGCCCGCGGCGAACAGGATGACGCAGCCCTTGCCCCCGCGCCCCTGCGTCGCCGCGTAGTCGATGGCGAGCCGCGTGCTCCCCGGCAGCGGGACGAACGTTCCGTGCGCGGGGTCCGCGGGGTCGAACCACGCGCCGTCCGCCGGTCCCCACGAGCAGGAGATGACGTCCGCGCCGTGATCCGCCGCCCACGCGAACGCCTCGCCCTCCTGTATCGCGCCGAGCGCGCTGGAGAGTCGGATGGGCATGAGCCGCGCCTTCGGGGCGACGCCGGACGCGCCGTCGCGACCCTCGGCGCAGGCGACCCCAGCGCAAGCGGTGCCGTGGCGATTGCCCGCGCGCTTGGGCCGCGGGTCGTCCGTGCCGAGGGTCGCGTCGCGCGGGGCGACGATCTTCCCCGGCGCGGCGAATTCGGGATGCTCGACGTCCACGCCGTCGTCGATGATCGCGATGGTGACGCCCGCCCCCAGCGCGCCGCGCGCGTGCGCCGCCTCGACGTTCGCGCTGGCGCTTATCGTGACGCCGTTGACGACGGCGGTGCGCAGGTGCCACTGTGGCGCGAAGATCGCCTTCGCCTGCCGCTCCCGCACCACCTCCGGGTGACAGTACTCCACGTCCGCCCGCTGGAAAAGCCCCTCGCAGACGTCGAACACCTTCCGGCCGGTCCCCTCGGGCGTTCCCGCGAAAAAGGCGTTGGGGGCGTACCGGACCTCCTTCTTGATCTCCAGCCCGGCCTCGCGCAGCGCCTCCCGGCACGCCTCCGGGTCGGCGTCGTCCTGGAATTTGACGAAGACGTTCTCGGTGTAGACCACCGGCTCCCCCGCCTCGTCTTCGAGGGCGGTCCCGGCGAAGCGGACGTCCGGCTCGGCGGCGAGCGCGCTCTTGCGCACCTCCAGACTTTTCGCCTCCCGGTCGACGGGCACCCGGTAAACCTCGACCCCGGCCTCGGGGAACGCGGCCACCAGCTGCCCGTCGGCGACCTGCGCCGCCGCCGGGGGCGCGACCGGCCCGCCTCCTCCTCCGGTCGCCCGCAGGAGCGGCTGCCGGTCGTGGGTGCGGACAGCGATCAGGTCGTCGCTGGCGCGCAGGACGGTGGCGGGTTCGTCCTTGCGCCCGAAGTGAACGGAAAACTGCTTCCTCTCCTCGGCCATGAGGGTGCTCCTCTTCTCGACACCCGCTTACCGGCGGATCGCCTCGTCCGGCGACGCGGAAGCGGCTCCCATAGGATACACGGCCCCGCGGCGTGCCTTCTAACACCGCCGCCGCCATGGCGGGTGCGAGAGTCGGTACAATAGGGCGTAATGTCTGAGGAAGCCGCCACCACTACTCCCGCGCGCGTACTATACGTCACCGACCTGACCTACGAGCAGTTCGACCCGGCGGACCTGTGCGACGTCGCCTACCTGCTGCGTTCGCCCGAGCACGCGCTGAACGGCGTCTGCCTGATGGCGAGCGACGGAGACGGGGAGCGGACGCTGGACGCGCTGAACCTGCGGGTGAACGGGGCGGCGACGACGCCGGTCGCCTATCGCCGGGGCAGCGAGGGGCTGCTGGACGCGCTGCGGGAGGCGGAGGAGCCGGTCAGCCTGGTGGTGACGGCGGGGTTCGCCGGGGTGGCGGAGGCGCTGGCCGCCGACCGCGCGCTGTTCCGCCGTACGGTGGCCCGGCTGTTCCTGGTGGGCGGGCACGCGAACGACTACGCCCTGCCGGAGCGCGCGGGCGAGCGGATACCCATCGACCCGCGCCTGAAGGAGCGCAACCCCGAGCGGTTCGACCCGGCGGGCGACCCGCGCGTGGCCGACCCGGAGGAGCGGGCGGCGCTCGGAACGCTCCTGACGAGCGGCGAGGGGGTGATCTGGCTGCCGCGCGACGTCTGCCTATGGCGCTACGCCGCGCCCCAGATACTCTCGGACGGCGGCCCGGTCTGCGAGTTCCTGCTGCGCGAGCTGTTCTTCGCCAACCTGCGCGCTCTCGGTCCGGACGCCGACCGCTACGACGCCGCCGACGCCCCGGCCCTGCTCTCGGCGCTCCCCGCGCTGCTGCTGGCCCGCCACCCCGACCCGACGCTCTGGCTGCGGCTGTTCCGCGCGGTCCTGGCCCGCGTAGAGGTGAGCGAGGCGGGCGACGTCACCGCGTTCACCCCGAATCCCGAATCCCCGAACCTTTACGCCGTTGTCGCCATCGACGGACGAGCGCTCGGCAAACTCCTCACCGCCCGTCTGCGAGACCGCTCGCTTGCGGGTGATTGACGACCGGACAGAATACGAGGCATTTCAATGCCTCGAAACGCTGGAGCGCGTTTACTCGGCTGCTGCCTGCTTCTTCATCTCGATCTTGGCGGGACCGACGTCTATGGAGAGGGTCTGCTTGTCGTCTGACGGGGTAGCCACGAACGAGTTACCCAACCCTTTAGCTGTCGGGCTGTCCTGGGGCAAGGTCAAGGTGATCTTGTCATCCGTTACCTCCCAGGTGATCGGGGTCTCCGGTAGCGGGGCGAGTTTCGCGAAGCCCGTTCCGTCCTCGTTAAGGTTCAGAGTGGACTCCCCAAACTGGGCGACCACAGCCGCCATTGGGCCGCTGGCGGTCGGGCGGCCCGACCACTTGCCCACGTAGGGCGACTTGCCGCAACCCGCGATCAGCAGCAGAGCGGCCGACGCGGCCGCGGTGAGAGCCATCCGTGAAATCCGCATACTCGTTCGTCTCCTCCCACACCTCCGACAACCGACCCGCCCGGTTGGTTGCGGTACCATGAGCGTATGATCGTCCTGGGCCTGGATCCCGGCACCGCCACCACCGGGT
>DATLHN010000329.1:0-4347 GCA_035539875.1 Armatimonadaceae bacterium | reverse complement strand
GCGAAAGGCCGTGCTCCTCCAGCAGCGCCGCCATCGGCGGGTTCGAGAAGCGCAGCGAGACGGCCAGCAGCGGCAGGTTCGCCCGGGCCGGGCGCAGCGGGTCCGCGCCCGCCTCCAGCAGCCGCCGCGCGATCTCGGCGTCCCCGCCCGTCGCCGCGACCCCGAACGGGGTGTCCGTGGTCGAGTCGCCGATGTTCGGGTTCGCGCCGCGCTCCAGCAGCAGCCCGACGAGTCCCCGCCGCTTCAGCGCCACCGCCGCCCAGAGCGGCGTCGCGTTCGGCGGCGCGTCGGACGACCCTCCGTTCGGGTCCGCGCCCGCGTCGAGCAGCAGCCGTGCGGTTTCGACGGCGTCCCCGGCGACCGCCGCGCGCGCCAGCGCCCCGGCCCCGTTGCGGCCGACCGCGTTCGGGTCCGCGCCCGCCTCCAGCAGGAGGCGCACCACCGGCGCGTCGCCGCGCTGTGCCGCGGCCATCAGCGCGGTGACGCCCATCGCGCCGTGGCGCGCGTCCACCTCCGCGCCCGCCTCCGCCAGCAGCAGTCGCCGCGCGGCCCCGGCGTCGCCGCTTCGCGCCGCGTCGAACAGCGTCGTCGCCTCGCCCGTGACGCCCGTGGTCTTCTCGCTCATGGCTGTCTCCTCACCGAACCCGCCGAGACGTCGGCGCGGGGGAGGGCAGCGCGGCTCTCCGCCTCCGCCTCGGTCGCGTCGATCGCCGACTCCACCCGCCGCAGCACCTCGTCCGGGTCGTCGCCCGGGCCGACGAAGATCGGGTCGCCGTAGAGCCAGAGCACGCGCGCAAAGGGCCGGGGGACGAGGTACGCGTCCCAGCTTCTCGCCCGCCACGCCCGGTCCGCGCCGATGCCGACCGGGACGATCGGCTTGCCGGTCTTCGCGGCGAGGTAGGCGACGCCCGGCTGCGCGACGCGCGACGGCCCGCGCGGCCCGTCCGGCGTCACCGCCAGCACCGTGCCTTCGCCCGCCCCGGGCAGGCCGAGCGCCGCGATGATCGCCTTGGCGGCGGTCGCGCCGCGCCGCCCGGTCGAGCCGCGGATGACGCGCCAGCCCAGACGCCGCAAGCACTGCGAGATCAGGTCGCCGTCGCGCGACAGGGAGACGATACCGACGTACCCGCGACCGCGCATGCGCGCGATCGGCACCAGGCTGCGCCCGTGCCACGTCGCCAGGATCAGGCCGCCGTGCTCGCGCCGCAGCGCCTCGGCGCGCTCCTCGCCCTCGGCCGTCATCCGGTAGGTGGCCAGGAGGATACGCGCGACCGTGCTGACAATCCAACCGAGCGCACGCACCTGGGCGGTGGGACTTCGCTCCTGCTCTACCTCTCGCAAATCGGTTCTCGGCCCTTTCTGAGAGACAAATCTGCCCGCCGCTGTCGCCGCCGTCACGGGCCGCCCGCCCACGGACTCCGGTCGCGCGGCCAGTCGAGGGGCAGGCTGGGCCACTCCCCGGAGGCGCGCGCCCGATTCAGCGCCCGCGCCCGGGCACGGGCGCTCTTTGCCACGGCGCGCTCGCCCTCCTCGGCATACTCCGCATTTTCGGCGTCCTCGCCCGCGGCCGCGCACCCCGCGTACGCGGTGTTTTCGGCAAATCGGCCGTTTAGGCCGGCTTCACCGCAGGCGTGGGAGGCGCGAACGTAGAAGTCGCGCACGGAGAAGGGCAGGCTCTCCCAGGTGACCGGGCTGACCCGCTCGAAGACGCGCCCGCGGATTCCCGTGCACACCATTCCGACCCAGCAGTAGATACCCCGGACGAACGCGCCTTTGTGCGCCGGATTTCCGATTGCCAGGTCTTCCCCGTCGGTCAGGTCCTTCGCCAGCAGCGATATACAGTCCGGTTTGAGGTTCAGGTCTCGCAGGACGGATCGGATCTCGTCCCATGGGAAACCCTCAAAGGGTTCGGAAGTGAGCACGTCCGTGGCCACGGGGGCCTTCTTTCTGCGCGAAACCAAGCACGTACCGGAGCGAACGCGCACAATCTGGGTACTCGGGGCCCGTTCGAGGGGCGGTGGTAATGGCAGAAATGGCGGTGGTGGATGGGGGCGCAATTAACTATCGCTTTCGAGAGCCCGAAAGTTCCCGCCCCGCGCGCCCTCACACTCGCGCAAAGTCGATGAAGCCCTTCTCCACGTCGGTGCGCACCAGCTTGACGCGGACCCGGTCGCCGACGTCCAGGCCGCGCTCGCCGGAGACGATGCGCCCTTCCGTCGGCGGCTTCAGGGTGCGGACCCAGACGCCCTTCGCGGACGCGCCGGTCACCAGGCCGTCGAACGTCGAGCCGACCCGGCCGCGCAGCAATATCGCCGCGGCGGACTTGCGCAATTGGCGCTCCACCCGCTTGGCCGCGTCCTCCTGCTCCGTGCAGTGCCCCGCCAGCACCGTCAACTCCGCCAGCGAGTAGGGGGGCTTTTGCCCGGCCAGCGCGGCCTTGAGCAGCCGGTGGGTGATGAGGTCGGGGAAGCGCCGGTTCGGGGCCGTGGAGTGCGAGTAGTCGCGCACGGCGAGGCCGAAGTGCCCGGCCCGGTCCGCGTTCTTCCCGCCGCCGGGGCCGAGCGCGCGGTACTCGCCCGCGCCGAGCATCTTCACGACCGAGAGCGACAGGTCGGGGAACCGGATCGGGTCGGCCTTGCGGCGGCGCACCAGGAAGCGGTTCAGCGCGGCGGAGTCCGGCTCCTCGGGCAGGCGCTCGCCGTGCTCGCGGGCCAGCAGCACGATGCGGTCCCACCGCTCCGGGGTGGCGACCACGCGCCGGAAGGTCGGGAATCCCTGCTCGCCCAGGAAGCGCGTGGTGACGCCGTTGGCGGCGATCATGAAGTCGGCGATCAGCGCGTGCGCCCGCTCCTCGTCGTCCTCGTACAGGTCCACCACGGTCCCGTCGCGGAACGCGGCGCGCGGCTCGATGGTCTGGAGGTCGAGCGCGCCCTCCTCGTAGCGGCGCTCGCGCAGCCAGCGCGCCGCGCGGTCCTGGAGCGTCACCTGCTCGGCGATGCCCGGGGCCGCCTCCATCGCGGGCGGCATCGGGGCAGACCCCTCCAGCCACGCCCCGACCGAGGGGTAGGCCATCTTGGCGTGATTGTGGACCATGGCGCGGAAGACCGTCTCGTCGGTGAGGGTTCCGTCCTCGTCCACGGTGTAGCCGACGACGAGCGCGAGGCGGTCCTCGCCGGGGTTGAGCGACGTCAGGTCGGTGCTGAACCGCTCGGGCAGCATGGGGAAGATGCGGGCGGGCGTGTAGACCGAGGTCGTGTTGTGCCCGGCGTGCAGGTCTACCGGGCTGTCCTCCTTAACGAGCGCGTCGACGTCGGCGACGGCGACCAGCACGCGCACGCGCCCGTCCGGAAGCTCCTCGGCGACGGCCAGCTGGTCGAGGTCGCGCGAGTCGTCGTTGTCGATCGAGGACCAGAGCAGGTGGCGCAGGTCGCGTATGTCCGGTCCGCTCTCGTCGGCCGGTGTCGGCGTGATCTCGGCCTGGCGCAGGGCGGCGGGGGGGAAGTCCGGGGCGAGGCCCCGCTCGATCATGGCGGCGCGCGCGAGCCGCGCCAGCTCGGCGGCGTCCGAATCTCGGGGCAAGGATTGCTGCTGCATGGCATACTGTACGCCGGATCGCCCCGGATCGCCTCCTGTAAGGGCGCGGGCAGGGTACGTACGCGCGGTGCGTACGCGCGTACGCGGGGAGGTAGCGCGTCCCGCCGGGGAGAAACTGGTTATCGGATCACAACCCGTTACGAGAGAGAAAACACCGATGGTAGTCAAGGAGTTGGACCCGTTTCCGGCCGGGTCCGCGGGAGACACGTTCGCGCGCGCCGGGCGGCAGGCCGAGGAGCAGATGGCGTTCTACCTGCGCCGCGCGTTCGCGGACCGGAAGGACGTCTACGTCCTCAACGGCGTGCGCCTGGAGCGGGACGGCGGGGACGCCGCGCAGATCGACCACCTGATCGTCCACCGCGGCGGCATGGTCATCGTGGAGAGCAAGAGCGTCCACGGCAGGGTCCGCGTCAACGAGCACGGCGAGTGGGTCCGCGTCTACGGCAGCAAACAGCAGGGGATGCCCTCTCCCATCGAGCAGGCGAAGCGTCAGGCCGATTTCCTGCGCCGCTACCTCAACCACCACGCGCCCGAACTGACGGGAAAGATGCTCGGCCTCGTTCAGGCGTACTTCGGCGCGATGACGGTGGACGTCGTCGTCGCCATTTCCGACACCGGCATCATCGACCGTCCGAAGAAGCTGCCGCTCCCCGAGGTCTGCAAGGCCGACCAGGCGCACGCGCGCATCGACGAGATACTGGCCCGCCAGCGCAAGGACGCGGGCCTGCTCACCGGTATCCTGACGCTCAGCGT
>DATLHN010000328.1:0-3807 GCA_035539875.1 Armatimonadaceae bacterium | reverse complement strand
GTCTGCTTCGGGGCCGCAGCCGTCGTGCTCCCCGCCGTCCGAGGGGACGGTGGGGGGCGCGCTGCTGCCGACGCCCCCTTCCCTTTCGGCGACAACGTCCGGGTGACCGAGACAGCGGACGCCCGTGTGGTCCGCAGCGACGGCCTGCCCGACCACCCGACCGCCGAGTTCCCGAACGAGAACAACCCGAACGCGATACGCAGGCAGGGCTACACGTTCTACCTGCCGCACCGGCCGCAGCGTGCGCAGAAGCCGACGCCGCTTCCCATGGGCCCGATCGGCGTCGCCGTCAACGGCGTCCCGTTCTACAACCCGTACAACGCAGAGGGCCAGGACGCGGTGAGCGGCCTGTACGCCGAAGTGTTCGACTCCTGCTGCGGCCACCCCGACCAGATGGGACGCTACCATTACCACAAGTACCCAACGTGCCTGAAGACCCCGTTCCGGGACCAGCCGGGGAAGCATTCGCCGCTGATCGGGTACGCGTTCGACGGCTACGCCATCTACGGCCCGCAGGGCGAGGGCGGAAAGCCGCCCGCCGACCTCGACGTTTGCAACGGGCACGAGGACGCGGCGCGCGGCTACCACTACCACACGTCGGCGAAGTTCCCCTACCTCATCGGGGCGTACCGGGGCGTCGTGGACCGGCGCAACTTCGACCGGCCGGGGCTGCACGACCGGCGTCCCGGCGCGGCCTTCCCGATGGACACGGACGCGCGGGCACACCCGTAATCACCCGCGCGTCCACTATGGACGTATTAACGGGAGGCGTCCTTAATCGCGGCGGACTGGCGTTATAATGGCAGGGGGCCGGGGCCGGTCCCCTCAGAAACCCCGCCGTTTTCAAAGGACCCCAGCCTTGCCGCAGCGACGCGACGAGCGCGCCGATCCGGACGCGCGCCATTCCCACAATGCCGCCCCGCCGTCCGAACCGCCGACCGAGCAGGCGATGTCGCTCGCGCCGCGCCGCGCCCGGTTCGAGGGGATCACCCCGCGCGCCTTTCTCATCGGCACGCTGCTCATCCCGCTGATGTGCTACTGGGTGGAGTACACCGAGATCGTGGCGCAGGGCACCGACCTCGCCGCGATGAGCCTGATCATCGGCGCGGTCTTCTCGCTGTTCGTGCTGATCTGCGTCAACGGCCTGCTCGCGCGGGTCGCGCCGCGGTGGGTGTTCTCCCAGGCGGAGCTGATGTTCATCTACGTCATGCAGACGGTGAGCATCGGCATCTCCGGCATCGGGATGATGCAGTTCCTGGTGACCACGCTCGGCAACGCGTTCTACTACGACAACTCCGCCAACGACTGGGAGGGGCTGTTCCACCACGCCGTCCCGATGCACCTGGTCCCCGACTTTGCCGCCAACGACCAGGCGCTCCAGAAGTTCTACCAGGGAAACGACCGGCTGCGGGTCGAGTACCTCGCGGCGTGGGCCGCGCCGATCTTCTGGTGGTCGGCGTTCATCTGCGTCCTGCTCGGCTCCATGCTCTGCCTGAACGTCATCCTGCGGCGTCAGTGGGCGGACAACGAGAAGCTCCCCTTTCCCATCGTCTACCTCCCGCTGGAGCTGACCCGCAACGACCCCGAGGCCGGTCCCATCTGGCGCAACCGCCTCTTCTGGCTGGCGTTTCTCATCCCGGTCGTGCTGGAATCGGTGGCGTCGCTGAACTACCTGTATCCCAGCATCCCCGCCGTCCCGCTCAAGCCGTCCACGCTGCCGAACCCGGCGGAGGGGTTGCAGGGCAAGCCCCCGTGGAGCGCGGTCGGCAACATCTCGCTCTCCTTCTACCCGATGGTGATCGGGCTGACCTACTTCCTGCCGGTGGAGGTCAGCTTCTCCGCGTGGTTCTTCTTCCTCTTCACCAAGGTGCAGGACGTTGCCGCGACGGCGATGGGTTTTCGGGGCGAGGGCGTCCCGGCGTCGCTGGCGCGCATCCCCTACCACGGCGAGCAGGGCGCGGGCGCGTTCCTCGGCCTGGCGATCTTCGGCTTCTGGTCCTACCGCAAGTACCTTTCTTCGATCCTCGGCAAGGCGCTCGGCGAGAAGGAGCACCAGGGCATCCGCGACGACGACGAGCCGATCCCGTACCGCCTCGCGGTCTTCGGGTTCCTGATCGGCTTCGCGATGCTCTGGGTCTTCGGCCTCTTCGGCGGCATGCGCTGGTGGGTGCCCGGCGTCCTCTTCACGCTGTACTTCCTGTTCGCGGTGACGTTCACGCGCATCCGCGCCGAGGCGGGCCTGCCGTGGGGCTACGGCCCGTACGTCTCCCCGCACGGGCTGATGCTGGACGTCGCGGGCCGCGGCCACTACGACCTGCACTCGCTCACGGGACTCGCCTACTTCCGCTGGTTCGACATGGACTACCGCTGCATGGCGATGCCGCACCAGCTGGAGGCGATGAAGATCGCGACGATGACCGCGCCGCGCCGGATGGACCCGCGTCATCTGTACCTGGTCATCCTCTGGGCGACGCTTATCGGCATCCTGTCGTCGTGGTGGGCCCTGCTCTCGATCTACTACCAGCACGGGGCGGCCACGGGCAACGTCAACGGCTGGCGCACCAGCGTCGGCTCGGACTCGTTCAACGCGCTCGCGGACTGGATCAAGAACAAGCCGCCGTTCGAGATGGGCCGCGTCTACGGCGTGCTGACCGGCATGGGCGTCACTGCGCTGCTGATGGCGATGCGGACCCGGTTCCTCTGGTGGCCGTTCCACCCCGTCGGCTACGTCCTGGCGGAGACCAGTACGATGGGCTGGCTCTGGTGCGCCACTTTGGTCGGCTGGCTCATCAAGGCGCTGATCCTGCGCTACGGCGGCATCCCGCTGTTCCGCAAGGGCATTCCGTTCTTCATCGGCCTGATCCTCGGCGACTACGTCATCTCGTCCCTGTGGGCGCTGCTCGGCCTGTACCTCGGCATCCCCACCTACCGCGCCTTCCCGATATAGGGACGAGAGGAGAGACGGACGGTGCGATCACGCGTACTCGCGGCGACATTGATGCTCCTGGTCGTACTGCCTGGAGGTACCGCCCGGAGCGCCGCTGCCGTCACCCCCGCCTCGCCAGAATGGCGCGCAGTCGCCGAGGCAACGCACGTGCTCGTCGGAGCGCTCAGGGTCGTCCGGCGTACCGAGGGCGAGATGCGCCTGCGACTGGAGCGGGTAGAGCGGCTGAAGGTGATGGGTGGCAAGCCCCCGGACGCGGGCGGCGCGGAGGAGGTCGTCCTCTGGCTCGGCGCACCGGGCGCAGCCGAGGCGGAGCGCGTGGCGGGGATGGAGGGGCGGCGCGTCGTGATGTTCGCGAGGACGGAAACGCCCCGCTCTGGCGGCGACCAGCCCGTCGTGCGCGTGCTCAACCTGCCCGGTCCGGACCGGCGGCGGGGGCGTGGCTAGCAGCGGTCCGCTCCGCTGACGACGGCCTGATCGCCTCACTGCGCGCCGAGGTCGCCCAGCAGGAACGCATCGACCGGGAGTTCGCCCGCTCCGCGCTGGCCCAGCCGGGGGCGCACCACCGGCGAATGAAGGCGCTTCTGGAGCGGGCGCGCACCGCCCGCGAGCGGGAAGAGGTCCAGCCGGCGATCGACGCGATCTTCGCGATGGGGTCGGCAGCCGTGCCGTCGCTGGTGCGCCTGATGGACGACCGCCGCCCGCTTCGGACCATCGACCTGGTCGGCATACCCAACTCGTCGCCTGCTGCTTTCGAGAGCCACTACTACTGCCGCGCATCGTGCGTCCAGGACGTGGCGTCGCTGCTGCTGGAGTCGCTCGTGGGCGGGCGCGCGTCGGTCGGCTCGACACAAGAGAGCGAC
>DATLHN010000327.1:0-1560 GCA_035539875.1 Armatimonadaceae bacterium | reverse complement strand
GCCGCCCTTCGGACGCCGCTTCCGCGAGCCCGTTCAGGTACGCGGCTACCTGCAACCCCAGTCCCTCCGGCGTCGGCAGTGGCTCCTTGCGGATCAGCGCGAAAAGCGCCTCCGCCTCCGCCAGCTCCTTGTGGGCGTCCTGGACGTAGCCCGCGTGGTACAGGTCGGGGTGGGCGGTGAGCGACGCCGTCACTTGCGCCGCCTCCGCCCGCGCCCCGTCGAGCGCGGCGCGCGCCGCGTCGAACTCGCCCCGGTGCAACGCCCGGATCGCGTTCGCGCAGGTGCGTGTCAGGGCGCGCCCGTGGGCCAGCGCCGCCTCTCGCGCCCTGTACTTCTCGTCCAGCACGGCTCGCGCTACGGCAATGATGTCGTTCAGCCCTTCGTCCATGGGGATAGGTTCGCGACGGCGCGCGCCTACCCCTGCCGGTGACGCCGCGAACTACCGGTCGAGTCGGGACGCCTCCGACGGCATCGAAGGCTGCTGCTGTCGGAACGACTCCAGGGCGATGCGGAGCTGGCCCATGAGGACGCGCAGCTCCTCCGGGGCGACGCTCACGTCCTCGCCGCGCCCCCGCCGGTGCCGGGACCTGTCCATCCGCCCGCCGCCGCGCGCCTCCTCGTCCTCGTCCTCCTCTTCGTACGCGTCGTCGCGCCGCTCGATGGGGGTGAGCGCCTGGAAGAACGGCTCGTTCGGGTGGTTCGCCCGCGCCGCCGCGAGGAGCGCGTTGTAAACCGGGGCCAGGTGCGGCGTCTGGACCGGGAAGGACACGTCCTTCAGGCCCTTGCACGCGTCCTCCAGCAGGCGGAGAATGACTTCGTCTCGCATCGTCTATCGTTACCTTTCTTCTATTTCCGAACCCAGCGCCCGGCGGAGGGTCTGTCGCGCCTGGAAGAGGCGGGACTTGACCGTGCCCTCCGGGCAGCCCGCCGCGCGGGCGATCTCGCGGACGCTGCTGCCCGCGAAGTAGTGCAAGAGGGCGGCCTCCCGCTGCTCGCGCGGCAGCGCGCCGAGCGCCGCGCGCACTTCCTGTCGCAGCAGCCGCGACTCCAGGGCGGCCGCCGGGTCGGCCGTTGCCGACGCCGCGCCTGTCGGCGCGGCTTCACGGCCCGCCGATGCCACCCGCTCCCGGTCACGCGCCCCGTCGCGCAGGGCGTTGCGGGCCAGGTTCAGCGCGATCCGCTTCAGCCACGGGACGAACTGGCCGCGGGCGTCGTATCCGTCGCGGTGCCGGTACACCCGGCAGAACGCCTCCTGGGTCAGGTCCTCCGCCAGGTCCGCGTCGCGCACGACGGAGCCGATCAGCCGCACGACCCAGGGCCGGTGGAGCGCCTGCAGGCGCGCGAAAGCGACCTCGTCCCCGTCCCGGGCCATCCGGACCAGGGCGTCGTCGCTGTTCTCGCTTTGTGCGCCTCCGTGCATCGAAAATAACGTACTCCTCGGCGACCGTCTGCGCAATAAACCCCGCGACGCCGTTTCCGGTTCGACCGATTCGACGTATTTTCGCGCACCCGGCGCGGACGCTACAATAAGCTTATGGACTGGCTCGCGCGGCTGAACCG
>DATLHN010000326.1:0-1873 GCA_035539875.1 Armatimonadaceae bacterium | reverse complement strand
CCCCCACGATAGACGCCCCCGCTCAGCTCCCCGAACGAGTAGAGCAGCTCGACCAGGCTGCGGCGGTCCTCCGGCGTCGCCTCGATGTCGAGAGCGCCCCGGTTCAGCGCCTTAGCGAGGAGTTCGGACGTGTACCCGAGGAGGTCGGAGTGAATCTCACGGGCGCGCACCGGCCCGCCGCCGAGAGGCGAGCCGTCCGGCCGGGAGACGCAGTAGTAGGCCGCCTCGTTCGCCTGGCAGAACGGTTCGATGGCGACGCCGAGTTCGCGGCAGTAGTCGAGGGTGACGTGGTGCTGCGGGATGCGGGCCGGACCGGCGTTGAAATACTGCCCGTCGTCGAAGCGGCACGTCTGTCGGCGGATGCCGCCGACCTCCTCCTCGGACGTCCCGCGGCGCACGGTGAAGCAGCGCCCGCCCGGTCGCCCGCGCGCCTCCAGCACCCGGCAGTCGTAGCCCGCGCGCGTCAGCTCGTAGGCGGCGCAGAGTCCCGTAAGGCCCGCCCCGAGTATCAGGACCTTCGCGGCTCCGCGCTCGGATCCCCCTTCGAGGCGAAAGCTGCCGGGCGTGCGCCCCGAGCCGTCCGCCGCCGTCGGTATCTGCGCCGTCCACCCGAGCGCCGACAGCGCGGCGCTCAGCGCACCCGCCCCGCCCACGCGCCCGACCGCTTCGAGGAGTTCCCGGCGTGTCATATGGCAGCCGGATTCGACGCGCTCCGTCCCGGTTCCTTCCGTTGACGCCACCGGACGCCTGGTGGTACAATCGACACGGGAACACATGAACACTCTTTCATACGAGATTGAGTCGGCCACGGCGGCGGACCTTGGCGACGAGACCTGCGAGACGCGCGCCGTACACGAGGACGTGGTGGCCGCGCTCCGCCCCTCCAACGTTACGGCGAACGAGGCGTACCGGCTGGCGGAGGTTTTCGCCGCACTATCCGATCCGACGCGGGTCCGTATGGTCGACGCCCTCGCCCGCACGGAGGAACTCTGCGTCTGCGACCTCTGCGAGCTGCTGGGGCTGAAGCAGTCGAACGTCTCGCACCAGCTTCGCCTCCTGCGGTCGCTGCGTCTGGTCAAGAACCGGCGTGCCGGGCGCAACGTCTACTACTCGCTCGACGACGACCACGTGCGGGACCTTCTTCGGCAGGGACTCGACCACGTACGCGAGGACGCACACCTTTCTCGGGAGATCCGATGAGCAGCGGCACCACCAGCACCAGTACAGCCGAAACCCTGTCCCTCCCCCTCCGTGGCAGCGTCGCCGCCGCGTGCGAGGCGTGCGCGGACCGTTTGGTCGAGGACGTCAGGACGCTCCCGGGCGTCCAGGCTGCCGCCTTCGATCCCACCTCGTCCGCGCTGCGGATCGACTTCGACGCCCGCGCGACCGGCCCCGACGACCTCTCCACGCAGGCCGGCGCGGCGGCGGATACGCTCGCCCGGCGCTACTCCCACCGCAGCTTCCGCATCGGCGGAATGGACTGCGCCAACTGCGCCCTCTCCGTCGAGAAGTCCGTACGCTCGCTCCCGGGAGTCACGACGGCTCAGGTGCAGTTCACGGCGTCACGCCTGAAGGTCGAGCACGCGGCGGAGACCCCGGACGTTCCCAGTGACCAGCTTATCCGCGAGCGGGTGGAGGCCCTGGGCTTCTCGCTGGCGGGCGAGGATGCGGCGCCGCCGGACGAGGAAGAATCGCGCGCGGACGCGACCCGTCGGGCGATCCCGCTCTACGCGTCCGGGGCGCTGCTGGCGCTAGGACTCGCCTCCGAGCACCTTTTTCACGCGCCCGAAGCCGTCACGGGCACTCTGTTCGGCGTCAGCCTGCTGTTCGGAGGATACCGATTCGCGCTCGCGGGCCTGCGCGCCCTGCGCAC
>DATLHN010000325.1:0-4770 GCA_035539875.1 Armatimonadaceae bacterium | reverse complement strand
GTGGCGGCGGACGCTACGCCGGTCGGTACGACGCCCCGCCGCCCCCCGAGCCGCCGCCCGCGATACTGGCCGAGAGCGCGGCCGCCGGGGGCGTGGGTCTGCGCAGCGCCGAGCAGATGGTGGCGCGCTCCCTGCTGACGTCGCCCTACGGCCAGAAGGTCGCGCCCCGCGTCCGCGTCACCCTCTTCGACGACCGGCGGGTGCAGCGTCTGGTCGAGGCCGTCCTTCCGCCCCTGTCCCAGGGGGTCCTGCCGGAAAACGTGCTGAAATCGATCCGGGACGAAGACATTCTCGCATTTGCGGATACACTATTGATGGACGACCGCGCCGAGCCCCTGAGCGAGCAGGCGGTGGCGGATTGCCTGAAGAAACTCCTTTCCCGGGAAGATCGACGCAAAATGCAGGACATTCAGGCCCGAATCGGCACTTCCCCGGAAGGAAACGACGTTTCCGACGACGAACTTCTCCGGCGGTGGGAGCAAGCGATGAGGGCGGCCAAACGCCTTCCCGAAACTCCCGGCCCGCGCGAGGATAGCGCTTGACCCTCCGAGTATCGTTTGCGGCCCGATCGCATCGTGTTGCGGCGGCCGCTGTCTGCCCCGGTCGGTTGCGGTCGCGCTCTCTCCGTCAGTACGCTCGCTCGTCATGCGCGGCGGTGGGCGTGCTACGGCGCGCGCGGCCCTACCAGGAGAAGTCAGCGTGAGCTTGGCGACAGGGCAGCAGGCACCGGAAACGGCACGACTCGACGGCGAGCGGCTCCAGCGATTATTGGACTACGGGCGCTCTCGCGGCGTCCTCACCGATCGGGAGGTGCGCGGCGCCCTTTCCCGACCGGACGAAGAAGATGCCTGGGGAGAGCACAGAACGGCATCGGGTACGGAGGCGGCGTCGGCGACGCCGGGCGGCGCTTCCGAAAAACAGAATCTCGATGCACGGTACGAACATCTGGTGCAGTTTCTGAACGACGAAGGCATCCGGGTCATCGACCGAACGTCCGCAGCACAACACACGGCGGCGACGGTCGGCGGCATCGGCCACTCTCTTGACACATCCCTCGGCGGCGCGACCGACGCCGCCCCCACCGATTACTCCCTCGATTCGCACGACGACGGCGACACCCTGGTGCGCCTGTGCAGCCTGCTCGGCGGCGACACCGGGCAGGAGGCCTCCGCGGGCGGGGGCGGCAACGGGACGCATCACCCCGCCCTGGCCGGTCTCCACCCGGAGACGGCCGGCGACGAGGAGGACGGCGAGGGCGGTACGGACGTCGGCTTCGTGGACGACTCGGTGCGGATGTGGCTGCGCGAAATCGGCAAGACCGGCCTGCTCACCTACGACCAGGAGATCCGCCTCGCCAAGCGCATCGAGCGCGGCGACGAGGAGGCGAAGGTCATCCTCACGCAGGCCAACCTGCGCCTCGTGGTCTCCATCGCCAAGCGCTACAGCGGGCGCTCCTGCATGTCCTTCCCGGACCTCATCCAGGAGGGGAACATCGGCCTGATCCGCGCGGTCGAGAAGTTCGACTACCGCAAGGGTTTCAAGTTCTCCACCTACGCCACGTGGTGGATACGCCAGGCCATCACCCGCGCCATCGCCGACCAGGGGCGCACCATCCGCATCCCGGTCCACATGGTCGAGACCATCAACCGCCTGGTGAAACTCTCCAGCAGCCTGCTCCAGGAACTGGGCCGCGAGCCCACCCTCGACGAGCTCGCCCGGGCCATGGGCACCACCGTCGAGCGTGTCTCGGAGATAATGCGCATCGCGCCCGAGCCGCTCTCCCTGGAGATGCCGGTCGGCGAGGAGGAGGACTCGCACCTGTGCGACTTCGTGCAGGACGACGAGAACGCCGCCCCCGCGGACCTCGCCTCGCGCGCCATCCTGCGCGACCGCATCGAGCGCGTCCTGTCGCTGCTGACCGACCGGGAGCGGGACGTGGTGAAGATGCGCTTCGGCCTCTCCGGAGACGGCTGCCCGCACACGCTGGAGGAGGTCGGACGCCACTTCCGCGTCACCCGCGAGCGCATCCGCCAGATCGAGGCGAAGGCCCTCAAGAAACTTCGCTGCCCGGACTCTTCGAGCTACCTGCGCGAGTGCATCGACGGCTGAGTCGGCGCGGCGCGTGACGCCGCGCGGCGCGGTATCATGTCCCTATGCCCAGCGGTAAGGTCCACGACGCCATCACGGTCATCGCCGCCGCCGTGACCGCGCCCGTCTGGTGGCTCGCCGCCCCCGCCGGGTGGAACGAGCCGGGCATGGTCGCGACGCTCTGCGGGGCGACCCTCTTCTCCGGGCTGATGCTCTCGCCGGACCTGGACCTCGACTCCTCCATCTACCGGCGCTGGGGACCGTTCCGCGTGTTCTGGTGGCCGTACCAGAAGGCGATGCCGCACCGCTCGTTCCTGTCGCACTCGCTGGTGCTCGCGCCGCTCGTGCGCATCGCCTACTTCCTGGTCGTCGCCTTCCTCCTGCTGCGCGGCGTGACCTGGGCGGTCAACTACTTCATCGAGTTCGACCGGAACGCGCTCACGCGGCACTACTCCGACTCCCTGCTGGGCCTGTGGGTGACGCACCCGCGCTACGTCTCCCTGTTCTTCGTGGGGCTGCTCTGGGGTACCGCCCTGCACGTCGGCGCGGACGTCTTCGTCAGCGCGCTCAAGCGCGGCGGCAGGCGCCGCCGCCGACGCCGGTAGACCCGCAGAGTTGACCCCTAGAAACGAGGAGTCGAAGCGCCATTGACCGTCGCCGCCCGCTTTCCCGCCCTGCTCTCGCGCGATTTCCGCAACCTCTGGATCGGGCAGATCCTCTCCGCCGCCGGGTCGCAGATGCAGTTCGCCGCGCTGAACTGGCAGATCTACGACATCACCGGCGACGCCGCCGCGCTCGGGGCCATCGGGCTGGTGCGCGTCGTTCCGATCGTCCTCTTCTCGCTCGTCGGGGGCGCGGTCGCGGACACGCACGACCGCCGGAAGATGCTGCTCATCACCCAGAGCAGTCTGGCGCTGGTGGCGCTCACGCTCGCGCTCATGGCGCTGACCGGGCGCACCTCGGTAGCGGCCATCTACCTGCTCACGGCGGTCGGGGCCGCCGCCATCGCGTTCGACAACCCCTCCCGGCAGGCGCTCGTGCCGGGGCTGGTGCCGCGGGAGCACCTGCCCAACGCCTTCGCCCTCAGCTCCACGGGCTTCCAGGTCGCCACCATCGCGGGACCGGTGCTCGCCGGGCTGACCCTTAAGCACTTCGGGGCGGGGTACGCCTACCTGATCAACGCGGCTTCGTTTCTCGCCGTCATCGGCGCGCTCCTCCTGATGCCGCCGCGCCCGCCACAGACGGAGGGCGGGGAGGCGCGCGCCTCGGGCGTCTCCGTCGAGGCGCTGCGGGAGGGGATGCGCTTCGTCTTCGGGACCCCGATCCTGGTGGCGACGATGGCGCTGGACTTCCTGGCGACCTTCTTCTCCGCCGCGACCGCGCTGCTGCCGATCTTCGCGCGGGACATCCTCAAGGTCGGCCCCGAGGGCTACGGCTGGCTCGGCGCGTTCCCGGCGGTCGGGTCTCTTCTCACGGGGGTGACGCTCTCGCTGCTGCCCCCGCTGCGCCGCACCGGCCTCGTCATCGTCTGGGCGGTCGTGATCTACGGCCTGGCGACGGTCGGGTTCGGCCTCTCGAAGGCGTTCTGGATCTCCGCGGTCTTTCTCGCCATCACGGGCGCGTCCGACACCGTGAGCACGATCCTGCGGCAGACCATCCGCCAGACGGTGACGCCCGACCACCTGCGCGGGCGCATGGTCTCGGTGAACATGATCTTCTTCATGGGGGGGCCGCAGCTCGGCGAACTGGAGGCGGGGCTGGTGGCGCGCTGGCTCGGGGCGGCCGTCTCGGTCGTCTCCGGCGGGGCGGCCTGCCTCGCCGCCACGGCGCTCGTGGTGGCGCGCTTCCCCTGGCTGCTGCGCTACCGTCTGGAGGACGCGCAGCGGGGCGACACGGGCGCGGACTGAGGGGGAGTGGCCGGGGTATAGCCAGTGTCGGCGCGCCGCGCGCGCGGCGCTACAGGGCGTCCCGGACGCCGCCCTGCCCGATCAGGACGAACCCCGCGCCGCAAAGGGCGGCGGACAGCACGCCGCCGAAGAGGATGAGCCCCACCAGCGCGCCCACGCCGAAGCCCAGGTACGCCGCCTCGCGCTCGAAGAGGCGCACCCGCTCCTCGCCCGGCGTCTCGGCGCCGCCCGCTACGGTCTGCCGGACGGCCTTGCGTACCGCCGCCCCGACCCCCGCGCGCAGCAGCAAGGCGGCGAATACGGTCAGCAGGACCGCGCCGGCGAGGGCGATCTGCGGCGCGATCCCCGTTCCGGTGGCGACGTCCGACCAGAGCGGCGAGCCGTCGCCCAGGGCCCGCGTCGCGAGGCCGGCGACCGGGCCGCCACTGGTCGTATCCGTAACAATGCCGGTGATCGTTCCCATGAGTACCTGTTGGACGACGGCGAAAGCGGGCGTGTTCATTTCCAGCTACGCAATTTCAGCAGGAAGCGTGCCGCGTCCCCGTAAGTCCCGCGTACCTTATATTCCCCACATCTCCCAGAGTTCGGGGTAGGCCGCCCGGGCGTACTGGAAGCCGCTGCACGCCTGCCCCGTTCCCGCCTTGCAGGCGTCCTCCTTGACCGGGTAGACCCTGTCGAACGGAGTGGCCTTGACGTGCCCGTCGCAGAAGAGAACGGAGACGTTGCCGTTGTGCCGCCCTTCGGGCCTCTGGTGAAACGCCTGAGCGCCGCCGGA
>DATLHN010000324.1:0-1660 GCA_035539875.1 Armatimonadaceae bacterium | reverse complement strand
CAGAAGCCCGGTGACGCCGTCGTAGGCGACGGCCGTCGGCTCCGTGCCGACGTCCAGGCGGATCGTCTCGCGTACCACGGCGAAGTTCTGGTTGTACAGCGTCAGGGACGGCGCGCTTCCCCGCGCCGGGCGGGCGGCCTGCGGCCGGGGCGCGTCGTCGTCCCGCGCACGGGCGGGGGGACCGGCCGACGACAGGGCGACGCAGAGGGCGAGAACGGCGTGCGTATGTATCCTCATAGCGGGCGACCTCCGTGCGGTTAGGACCCGCCTCCGGTCGCGCCGCTTCACCCCCGCGAGCGGGTTGCCGCACCGAGAAGGACATTCTGTACGGACGCGCCCTTTCGGGGGCCGCGCGGTGCTACAATTCGGTATAAACGGCACTCGGCAACGAACAACGGAGGTTCCATGAAGAAGTCAGCGGCGCTTGCGGCGGCCGTGCTGTGCGGGCTGACGCTGCTGTCCCTGATGCTCGGGGGCTGCTTCGCCGTGTCCCTGCGGCCCCTTTACCTCCCCGGCGACCTGATCTACGACCCCGGTCTCGTCGGCGTCTGGTCCCCACCGGATTCCAAAGAGACCTGGACCTTCACCCGCGAGGGCGACCGGCAGTACCGGCTGGTGTTCGCGGACCCGGAGGGCAAGAAGACCGCGATGGTCGCGCACCTGCTGGAGATAAACGGCGACCGGTACCTGGACCTCGCCCCGGTCGACGACGAGGAGTTCGCCCCGGCCACGTTCCCGATGCTGCCGGTGCACACGTTCCTCGCGGTCGAGCGGATGCAGCCGACGCTGCGCCTGGCGGCCATGAGCTACGAGTGGATGGACAGGTACCTGAAGTCGAATCCCGGCGCGATCCGGCACGAGCGGGTGCGCCAGCCGGGCGAGGGAACACCCGACCAGCTTCTCCTGACCGGCTCCTCGCGGGAGCTTCAGACGTTCGTGCGGGCGCACCACCACAAGACGCCCGGCGCGTTCCACGACCCGTTCGAACTTTCGCGCCGGAAGCCGTAGCAAGGGGGGAACCCCGATGGACAGACTCGTCCGCTTCGCGCTCATCGTATTCGCCGCTGCCGCCCTCGCGGTCTGGCTGGTCGCGCTGCTCTTCAAGCCGCCTTCCCTGACCGCGCTCGAATGGCTGCGCCGGGACCCGCTGCGCGCCGTCTGGGTCGGCGGCGCGGTCGTGGCGGTCGCGGTCTGGTGGGCCAAACCCCTGCACTGGCGCGACTTCGAGGACCGGGACCGCGGCGACGGCGGCGGCGACTTCGGGGACGGCGGGTTCCTTTAGCCGACGGATTTCTGGCCGGGAGTGCTGCCGATTCGGGCGCGCGTGCCGTATAGTAGTCGCATGCGAAGTCTTACCCAACCGGTTGGCGTCGGCGCGGCGGCGTGCCTCGCCGCGGTCGCCCTGGCCGCCTGCGCGGCCCGCGCGGCCGACGCCGAACGGGCGACCCACACCTTCGTCTACGTGGCCGACCGGCCGCTGAAGAGCGTCCACGTTGCGGGGACGTTCAACCAGTGGGACCGGGGGGCCGCCCCGATGCGCGCGGACGCCGACGGGCGCACCTGGCGGCGCACGATGACGCTGCCCTACGGCGGGCACCGCTACAAGTTCGTGCTCGACGGCGAGACGTGGGTGACCGACCCGAAGGCGACCGGGGAGAAC
>DATLHN010000323.1:0-2665 GCA_035539875.1 Armatimonadaceae bacterium | reverse complement strand
CGCAGGCGAAGTCCGGCAGCTTCTCCCGGACCGCGCCGCGGGTCCACGCGCTGTTGCACAGGACGGCGTCGCAGTGGGCGGAGGCGCGGCAGACCCACTCGCGGTTCCGCCGCAGCCGGTCGCGCTGCTCGGCGTAGGGCAGCCCGCGAACGAGTTTGTACGCCAGGTCGCACGGCCCGATCCACGGGCGCAAAAGGTCGTTGCCCGCGCTCCGGCAGACCACCGGCACGCCGAGCCGGGCGAAGGCGGGGGCGAGGGCGACCTGGGAGCAGAACACGGCGCGGGGCCGCGCGGCGCGGGCCGTCCGCTCCAGGAGGGCCAGGGTGTCGTCGAGCGACGCGCCCCGGCGCAGGACGCGCCGGGGCGCGAAGCCCTGGATGCGGTCGAACTCGGCGGCGTCCGCCGCCTCCCCCGCCCCCTCCGGCGCGGGCGCGACGACCGCGAAGGGAATGCCCCCGCGGTGCAGGTGCCGCGCGAACTCCACGCCGTGCACCTGCATCCCGCCGATGGCGGGCGGGTACTCCGGCCACACCACGAGAAGAGGGTCGGAGTCCGCCGCCCCGGGTCGTCTGCTGCGCGAGAGGGAGAGTGGTTCCACGGGAGTTTACGTCAGGAGTCGGAGTCCCGGCGGCGGTAGAGGCTGTCCAGCGCGGCCCAGCCCAGGGTGGCCCCGGCCGCGCCCACCAGCCAAAGGCGGGCGTCCCCGCCGGGTCCGCCGCGCCCGGCGACGTCCACGTGGGTGTGCGCGGGGACGTCGGCGGCGACCTCGTAGTGGCCCACGCCGTCGAACAGGCCGGAGCGCGCCGCGGCCTCGGATACCTCGCGCGTCGTCAGGCCGTCCACCACGATGTCCGCGGCCACGCCCCGCGCGTGCCCCTGCTCCCCGGCGGTGCGGCCCTCGAGGATGCGCGGGTCCGGCGCGGGCGCGGGCTTCGCCCCGAAGAGCGAACCCAGGCAGCCGGGCTTCTGAGCGGGCGCGGGCGCGCCCGCGGGGGGAACCGGCGGCGCGCTGCTCATGTCGCCGCGGAGGACGCGGATGTCGCGCCCGAGAATCTGGCTGAACTGATCCAAACGGCTCCGCAGTTCGTCACTGGAGACGACGCTGCCGCCGAAATCCACCGGCATGTCCTTACCTCTTTGTGCCGCCGGTCTGCTCGTTTGCCACTTCCGGCGGCGTCTACGGAGAGTACCACGCCCCGGGCGGCGAATCCTGCCCCGGCTACTTCTCCTTCGCCTCCTGCTGGAGGCGGTACAGGAGGTTCAGGGCCTCGATGGGCGAGAGGGTGGAGAGGTCCACGCGGCGGATCTCCTCCAGGACCGGGTGCGGCTCCGCCTCAAACAGGGTCATCTGGAGGCGCGCCCGGTGTGCCGACGAGACCGCGCCCGCGCCGGGGGCCACGTCGCGCTTTCCGGCGCGTCCGCCCTCGCGCTCCAGTTCGCGCAGCACCTCCTGCGCCCGCTCGATGACCTCGGGCGGCAGGCCCGCCATCCGCGCGACCTGGACCCCGTAGGACTTGTCCGTGCCGCCCGCGACGATCTTGCGCAGGAAGACGATCCGGTCGCCCGTCTCCTTAACGGCTATGCGGAAGTTGCGGACGCTCGGCTGCGACTTCTCCAGGTCATTCAGCAGGTGGTAGTGGGTGGCGAACAGGGTCTTGCAGCCGCGCTGCGCCAGGTACTCCGCCACCGCCCAGGCGATGCTGACGCCGTCGTAGGTGCTCGTGCCCCGCCCGATCTCGTCCAGAATCACCAGCGAGCGCTCGGTGGCGTTGTTCAGGATGTCGGCCGCCTCGGTCATCTCCACCATGAACGTGGACTGGCCCGCCGCCAGGTCGTCGTGCGCGCCGACCCGGGTGAAGATGCGGTCCACGAGGCCGACCCGGGCGGCGTCGGCCGGGACGAAGGATCCGACCTGCGCCAACAGCGTGATGAGCGCCACCTGCCGGAGCACCGTGGACTTGCCCGAGGAGTTCGGCCCGGTGATGACGTGGAGCTGGCTTGGGCCGTTGTCGAGCAGGGTGTCGTTCGGAATGAAGACGGCGCTGCCGCCCATTAATTTCTCGACCACGGGGTGCCGCCCGCCCTTGATCTCGATCACCGCGCCGTCGTCCACCACCGGGCGGACGTAGCGGTGGGCCTGGGCTACCTCGGCGAGCGCGGCGACGACGTCGAGCCGGGCGACCGCCTGCGCGACCCGCAGGACGGGCGAGGCGAAGCGGGCGGCGACGTCGTCGCGCACCCCGCAGAACAGGTCGTACTCGCGCGCGGTGATCTTCTCCTCCGCGCCGAGGACCTTCGCCTCCATCTCCTTCAGCTCGGGCGTGACGAACCGCTCGCCCTGCGCCGTGGTCTGCTTGCGGGTGTACGTGTCCGGCACCAGCGCGAGGTTCGCCCGCGAGACCTCGATGTAGTAGCCGAAGACGGAGTTGAAGCCGACCTTCAGGTTTTTGATGCCGGTCTTCTCGCGCTCGGCCGCCTCCATCTCCGCGATCCACGACTTACCCCCGCGCGCGATCGTCCGCAGTTCGTCCAGCTCGGCGTCGAACCCGTCGCGCAGGATGCCCCCCTCGCGCAGCGACAGGGGCGGCTCGTCCACGATGGCGTCCTCCAGCAGCCCCGTCAGTTCCGGCAGGCCGTCCATCTCCTCGCAGAGCGCGCGCACCGC
>DATLHN010000322.1:0-3994 GCA_035539875.1 Armatimonadaceae bacterium | reverse complement strand
CCGAAGACGACGACGGCGAGCGCGATGAAGCCGCGCCCGCCGGTCATGCCCTCGGTGAACGTGTTGCTGATGCCGATGGAGAGCGCCGCGCCGCCCTCGCCACCGGCGCGCTCTGCGGCGCGGGCGGCGCGGCGCTCTCGGTCGGCATCAGCAACACGTTCACCGAGGGCATGACCGGCGGGCGCGGCTTCATCGCGCTCGCCGTCGTCGTCTTCGGGCGCTGGACCCCGCTCGGTGCGCTCGGGGCGTCGCTCCTGTTTGCCGCCGCCGACATCGCGCAGCTCCGCCTCCAGGCCGCGGGCACACTGAAGATTCCGTACCCCGTATTCCTCGCCATCCCGTACCTGCTCACCCTCGTCGCGCTCGCCGTCCGCGGCGCGAAGGTCCGCCCCCCCGCCGCCCTCGGCACCCCCTTCGAGCAGGGGTAAAATCCCTGTGGGACGCGCTTCGCATATGAGCGACAGACCTGTGTACGAATGGGAGCTGGAGGGCAGCCTTCACGTCTGGCACTACCCGGAGCGGGTAAAGGGGATGGAAGGCTGGCACCTCAACGCCGACGAACCCGCGTGCCGGAGCATGGCCGATCTCGTAGACCGGATGCTCGCCTCAGAAGGAGAGGTGCAGCGGCGCATTCCTGTCTCCGCGCCGGGCCGCATGCGGGTCGCGCCCGGTCACCGATGGGAACCGGCCACGAAACTGCTGCTGCGCTTTCCGAACGGGGAGGCGGAGGACGACCACTGGCACCTGGAACTCCGGGAGGGGAACGTCCTCGCGCTCACGCTCGGCGCGGCGAAGCTGCGGCAGTTCAAGGAGAGTCTGCTGAGCTTGCCACATTGGAAGGACGACTACGCCCTCGGCCCCGACGTGGAGCTGAGGCGGGCGCCGGGCCGGGAGCGGTGGCGCCGCGAATGCCTCTGGTTCTGGACAAAGGTCGAATGATCCGGCGCCGCCATCCGCGGGATCGAGACGTACCATCCGAAACGGCCCGCCCCGGAGATGTCCGGGGCGGGCCGTTATGACGGCGGGTTGCGACGAACGCTCGCGGCGCGCGCGCTACGGCGTAAACGTCTGCGCGGGCTTCAGGAGCTTGAACAGGTAGAAGTCGTTGGCGCGCACCTGCCGGTAGGTGCGGTACTTCGCCGAGCCGTCGCACATCATGTAGTTCGACCCCGTGCCGCTGGCGTGCCCCACCGTGGGCAGCTTGTTGCGGTTGCCCGAGCAGGAGTTCGGCAGCGAGTCCGGCGACGGCATCGTCGCGCCCGGCGTACGCCCGGCCAGCTTCCACAGGTCGCAGCCGATGAAGCCCGAGCCGTGCGGGCTGCCGACGTACGCCGAGTCCTGCACCGACGTCTCTTCGCGCGGCCAGTTCTCCACCAGCCCGATGGTGGACGACGGCTGGTCGATCTGAGACAGGGTGCGGGCGACCGGCGGCGTTCCGGCGGGGCCGACGTTGCCGGTGTAGGTGCTCAGGCCGCTGTTGGCGTCGCGCCCGTTCGCCTGCGCCGTGTCGATCGTGCCCACGTACGAGTAGGAGCGCGGAATGGCCCGCGCCCGGTAGCTGCCGTCCCAGAAGTGCAGGCCGCCGTTGGAGGCCGCCGCGCGGTTCTCGTGGTCGCTCGGGCAGGTGAATATCTGGTCGTTCTTCGTGTACGGGAAGATCTGCCGGTCGAACGGAACCCGGGTGTCGCTGGTGCTTCCGCCGTTGATGGGCGGCATGCACTGGAGGTTCCCCGGGAACGTCTCGTCGAAGTCCTGGACGTACATCATGAACCCGAGCCCCATCTGCTTCATGTTCGACAGGCACGCCGTCTGCCGCGCTTTGTCGCGTGCCTGGGCGAAGACCGGGAAGAGGATCGCCGCCAGGATCGCGATGATAGCGATGACGACGAGCAACTCGATCAGCGTGAAAGCCGAGCGACGGCGAGCGGAAGTTCCGGCGGCGGAGGGATTACGCGTGACTCGCATGGTAATTTCCTTATCAGCGTCGATGCGGCGTAAAGCCGGGAAGGTGCGTTGCTCCCGTCCGACCCCGGAATATCGCCGTCGGACCGGGCCAGATTTGACACGGAAAGTATACCACTTGATGCCGCCACGCGTATTAAGCATACGTTAAATATATGCCAGCCGCTATTGTTCGGGGAGTCTGGTACAATGCGGCTATACCAGATAGGGAGGGGCCGGTGCAGCGCTCGTTCCGATACGAAGAGATAGGGCGTGAACTGAAAGAGCAGATCGCGCGCGGGGATTTCGCCGCGGGCCAGCGGCTGCCGTCCGAGCGCGAGTTGATGCGCCGCTACGCCGTCCACCGCAACACCGCGCGCCAGGCACTCGCCGTCCTGGAGGCGGAAGGCTGGATTTCCGTCGAGCCGAAGCGCGGCGCGTTCGTCCGGAACCCCGGTTCCGACGCGGCGGCGTCGCTGCGGCCGGGCGGGCCGCCCACTACCGCCGGGGAAGCCGTCGCCGGGGGCTCGGTCCTCGTCATCAACGCCTGGAACAGCGCCTCCACGGCGCTGGACGGGATTCTCCTCGGCCTCTCCCGCGCGCTCGCCGGGACCGACATCTCCGTCCTGCGCTTCGACTCCCGCCCGAAACCCGGACAGGCAAACGGCGTCACGCCCACCCCCGCGTACCTGGCCGCGAACCGGACCGTCGGCGCGGTCCTCTGGCCCCACGGCCCCGCCGACCTCGAAGCGCTCCGCCGCCTCCGCTCTGCCGCCCCGCTCGTGCTGGTCGACCGGCGCGTCCCCGGCTTCGAGACCGACAGCGTCCGGTTCGACGACGTCTCCGGGGGGCGCATGGTGACCGAGCACCTCCTGCGCCGCGGCCACCGGCGGATCGGCTTCCTCGGCGACGACTCGTTCGCCGAGACGGTCCAGCAGCGCTGGCGGGGCTACACCCTGGCGCTGGAGGCGGCCGGCATCGCGCCCGACCCCGCCGCCTTCGCCCTCTTCAACGGCATCGTAGACCCGCCCTTCGCCGACCAGGCGCGGCTCTTCCTCGCCGGGGGAGGCAACCCGCTGAGCGCCGTCGTCTGCTCGAACGACTCCACGGCGCTGCGCCTCCTGCGCTTCCTGCGCGAGGACGGCCGCCGCGTCCCGGAAGACCTCGCCGTGACGGGCTACGGGAACCTCCTGCCCGACTACCTCGACGCGCTGGAACTGACGACGGTGGCGCAGCCGTTCGAGGAGGTGGGACGGGTCGCGGGCGCGATCCTGCTCGACCGACTGGCGCGCGCCGATGCCGTCGGCCCGCGCGAGTACCGCTCCGTCGAACTTCCCGTGCGCCTCATCGTCCGCCGCTCCAGCGGCTTCGCCGCGCCCAAGTAAGCCCGGCCACTACCCGGCGCCGCCGCCGTCCGCTCGCTTCGCCGCCTCCTGCCGCCAGTCGCGCGGCGAAAGCCCGGTGCGCTTCTTGAACCGCAGGGTGAAGTAGAACGGGCTGGCGAAGCCCACGTCCTCCGCGATGGAGGCGACCGAGCGCGCGGTGAACGTCAGCAGCTCCTGCGCCCGCGCGATCCGCTCGCCCTCCACGTACTGCTGCGGCGTCTGACCCGTCTGCTCCCGGAAGAGGTGCGCGAACCGGGACGCCGACAGGCCCGCCGCCGCCGCGACCTCCGGCACCGTGAGCGGCTCCGCGAGCCGCTCCCGCAGCAGCGTCATCGCCCGCCGGACGCGCGGGTCCAGTCGCGCGTCGCGCGCCGCCGTCAGCGGGTTCGCCCCGTCGCACCAGAGCAGCGCGGCCTCCAGGGCGTTCATTGCGAAGTCGTCCCGCCGCGCGAGGCCACCCGTCGCGTAGCGCAACATCGTCTCCATCGCGTCCTCCACCCGCCGCCGCGTCGCCGTCTCCGCGCCCAGGGCCAGGTGCCCGATCCCCGGCGCTACCTCCGGCCAGTGCATCCACTCCACCCAGTGCGGGCGCGGCAGGAAGTGCACCCACAGCAGCTCCCAGTGCCCCGGCCCAACGCCGCCCCGCGCCGTCCCGTAGTCGTGCCGCG
>DATLHN010000321.1:0-21237 GCA_035539875.1 Armatimonadaceae bacterium | reverse complement strand
CGTGGAGGAGAAGGAGAACCGGGTCATCGAAGTGCTGCTCTCGGCGGCGACGCACGAGGAGCTGCTTACCGGGAAGATGATCGGGCTCGGGGCGGTCGGCCTGCTCCAGCTCGGCATCTGGTCGAGCGGGGGCATCCTCCTTTCGCTGGTCATCGCGGCGGTGGTTCCGGCGGCGGCGCAGGCGGTCGCGGTCGCGCCGGGCGTACTGGCGACCGCCGTGCTCATGTTCCTGCTGGGCTACGCCCTCTACGCCGCGCTGATGGCGGGGGTGGGGTCGATGGGCACCTCCTGGCGCGAGTCGCAGCAGATGGCCGGCGTCGCGACCCTGTTCCTCGTGATCCCGCTGATGCTCATCACCGCGATCCTGGAGGACCCAGACGGCACCGCGGCGCGCGTCCTCTCGCTGTTCCCGCTGACCGCGCCCATCGGCATGATGCTGCGCGTGGCCGCGGGCGGCGGCAGCCTCTGGGAGGTTCTGCTCGCGGCGGCACTCCTGGCGCTGGCGACCTGGGGCGTAGTGAAGGTATCGGCGCGCCTGCTGCGCCTCTCGCTGCTGATGTACGGTCAGCGGCCAGGTCTGGGCCAGGTCTGGCGCTACCTGACGGCGCGTTAAGCTCGCTTATCCGGGCGTTTAGCGAGCGGTTCCCCGCCGGTAAGGAAAGAGTGCGCGGGAGCAGGCGGGCGAGCGTAGCCGAAGCAGACAGCCCGATTGCGCGCGCGCGTACGCGCGCCCCCCGCGTCTACCACCAGCAGGGAGGAACAACACCATGACCGAACAGGTCTGCGGAGTATTCAACGACGTCGAGAACGCGGAGCGTGCCTATTCCGCGCTGAAGGACCACGGGGCGGACGGCAACGAGATCTCGGTCGTGCGACGATCGACCGGCGCGGGCGTACCCGAGATCAACGAGCACGCGTCCACCGGCCTAACGACGACCTCCAGCGCGGATGCCGCTGAGGGTGCGGTGAAGGGCGGGGCCATCGGGCTCGCGGTCGGCATCCTCGCCGGGGCGGCGATGCTGACCATCCCGGGCGTCGGGGTCATCCTGGCCGCCGGTCCGCTGGCGGGGGCCATCGGCGCGGCGCTGGCGACTGGCGCGGCGGGCGCGGCGGCGGGCGGCGCGGTCGGTTACCTGGTGGACCAGGGCGTGCCCGAGGACGCCGCGAACCGCTACGCGACCGCGCTGAACCGGGGCGACATCCTCCTCTCCGTCCGCTCGCCGAAGCTCACCGAGGGGGAGGCGCAGCTGGTGCTGGACAAGTACGGCGCGATCGAAATCTTTTCGTTCCCTGTCGGGTCGCCGGTGGAGGGCGTCGCCGAGCCGCCGATCGTCGACACCGCCGCGGACATCCGGGAGGGCATTCCCCCCGCGCCCGCCGCGGTGCCGGTGACTCCGCCGGACCTGCCGAGGATCGTCCGGCGCTGAACGAAACCGCTTACGGCAGGGGGGCGGGCGCGTTCCGTCGCGCCGGAGGCGGCACCCCCGGCGTCGGCGGCGCGCCCCGTCCCGGCGGGAACGGCTGCGCCGGGCGCACGGCCGCGGGGGGCGTCTCGGCCTTCGGCATCATCGTGCTCAGATACCAGTCGACCGCCTGCCGCCCGAAGAGCATAACCAGCAATGCGCCCGCCGCCATGAAGGGGACGAACGGCAGGCCGTAGCGCAGCGTCCCCTTCTTGTGGACCCGCATCAGGACGATGCCCGTCACCGCGCCCACGAGGGTGGCGGTGAGCAGGGAGAGGATGGCGGGGAACGGCCCGAGGATCGCGCCTATGGCCAGCGCCAGCTTGACGTCTCCCATGCCCATGCCGCCGTGCGCTCCGGTCTCCGCCTCGCGCGCGAACTGGTCGGCGTCCGCCTGCGCCTCCGCGACGGTCATAAGGTAGGGAGACGCGGCTGCAGCGGGGGCGTCCTGCGGCGGGGTCTCCTCGACCGGCGAAGCCTCCGCCCCGGGCGGAGGCATCGTGATCCAGCCGTCCGGACCCGCGGCCGTTATTACGGGCGGGTCCGGTTTTATCGCCGCCGCACCGTGGGGCTCCCCGAACGGAAGGTCCTCGTACTGGTAGGGCAGGTCGTCGGCCCGGAAGAAGCGCCGGACGGCGTCCCCCGCCGTCTCCTCCGGGGTGCGCGTCAGCGCGACGAACGCGACCAGGGGCAGGACGAACGCCAGGACCGCCCACCACTTTACGACGAACGCGAGAAACAGGGCGGCCATGAGGACGATGAACCCGGGCGAGAAGCGCAGCCGTACCGGGTCGCCCTCCTCTTCCTCCAGCGAGATTCCCTGCGCCTCGGCCTCAGCCTTGAGCGCGGCCTCCTCGGCGTCGATGCGGGCCTGCCACTCGGCGGGCGGCTCCGGGGCATCCGCGTAGCTGAAGAAGCGCCGCACGGCGCTGCCCGCCGTTTCCCACGGGACGCGCGCGTAGTACAGGAACCCCACGAGCGACACCAGCCACAGCACGCCGCCGTAGAGCAGCGCGCCGGGAATGGCGCGGGGCAGCCACCCGAAGTAGGCGAACTCGCGCAGGTACTCCTCCCGCAGCGGCCCGGCGATCGCGTAGAGGAGCGCGATGCAGACGACGTCGCGCAGGACCCCGACCACGATGCCGAACCAGTTCATCTCGTCCGGGATGATGAAGTGGTCCAGGTCGATGAAGACCGCCGCGATGAGCATCGAGGCGAACAGGGCGATGCAGACGAAGCTGACCCAGGAGACGAGGTTGCCCTCGTTGTAGCGGTGGAACAAGGCCAGCCAGACGCTCGCGGTGAGTATCTCCATCGCGAAGTCGCGCCACGGGATCGGCTTGCGGCACTGGAAGCAGCGCCCGCGCAGGATCAGAAAGCCGAGGACGGGAGTGTTCTCCCACCACGAGAGCCGGTGGCGGCAGTGCGGGCAGAACGACGCCGGCGTGGAGAGGGTAAACTCCTTCGGACGCGGCTCGGTGAGGACGATGATGGGAAGGCGGTAGATGACGACGCCGAGGAAGGAGCCCACGATGGCGCCCGCCAGGAAGACGATGAAGTACCAGAAGCTTTCCAGGAACGCCGTCGAGCCGTAAACCAACCAGTCGGACAAGGATGCTTTCTCTCCCCAGTAGTGGCCAGCCGTCGTTAATGGTATCGGAAAAAAACGGCGGGCGCGACAGTCCGAGAACTGTCGCGCCCGCCGTTTGTCTCGTTCGGGTGACGGGTGGGGAGGTCGTTATTCCTCGCCGCCGTCGCCGCCCGACAGGCCCTGGATGACCGACAGGAGCGGCATGAACATCGCGATGACGATGAAGCCGACGGTGACGCCGAGGAAGACGATCAGGACCGGCTCGATGGCCGCCGTCAGCGACGCGAGCGCGGCGTCGACCTCCTGCTCGTAGAAGTCGGCGATCTTCATCAACATGGTGTCGAGAGCGCCGGACTCCTGGCCGATGGCGATCATCTGGACGACCATCGGGGGGAACATCTTCGACTTGCGCAGCGGCTCGGAGATGACGTCTCCTTCGCGGATGCGGGCGCGGGCGTCGAGGATGGCGTCGGAGATGATCTCGTTGGAGACCGTACCGGCGACCGTCTCCAGCGCCTGCAGGATCGGGACGCCCGAGGAGAGCAGCGTCGCCAGGGTGCGCGAGAAGCGGGCCAGCGCGACCTTGTGGTTCAGCTTGCCGAAGACCGGCACCTTGAGGCGGAAGCGGTCGTAGGCGCGCCGCCCGAACTTGGTGCGGGTGAACATCTTGAACGCCATGACGCACACGGCGACGATGACCGCCATGATGTACCACTTGGACGTCAGGAAGTTCGAGAAGTCCATCAGCATCAGCGTCATCGTCGGGAACTGCTCACGCTTGAGGCCGAGGTCGTTGAACAGTTCCATGAACTTCGGGAGGATGAAGGTCACGAGGAAGATGACGATGCCGACGGCGACGACGGTGACGATGGCCGGGTAGGTAAGGGCGGCCTTGACCTTGCGGCGCAGCTCGACGTCCTTTTCCAGGAAGGAGGAGAGGCGCTGCAGGGACTCTTCGAGGACGCCACCGACCTCGCCCGCGCGGACGAGACCGATGAACAGGTTGTTGAAGACGCTCGGGTACTTCGACATCGCCTTGGAGAGCGTGTTACCGGCCTCGACCTCGGAGCGCAGGTCCATGACGATGCGGCGCAGCTTGGCGCTCGACGACTGCTCGGCGAGGACGTCGAGGCAGCGCACGAGCGAGACGCCCGCGTCGATCATGGTGGAGAACTGCCGGCAGAAGATCGACAGGTCGGTCAGCTTGACGCGCGCGAACTTGTCGAGGAAACTGCCCTGGTTCGCGGCGGACTTGGTCGCCTTGGCCGCCTTGGCCTTGGCCTCTTTAACCTTCTGGACCGTCAGGCCCTGCTCGGCGAGCCGCTGTCGCAGCTCGGCCGGCGACGTCGCCTCCGAGGAGCCGGTGAGGACTTTACCGTCCGAGGCCTTCGCCGTGTACGCGAATGTAGGCATTTCGGGAGCACCTTCCTTGTGCCGCGCCGGGGTCTTGGTCCCCGAAGCGGCCTGCTGCTGCGCAATCTGGGCGGTGGTGAGGCCGCGCAGAGAGGATAAACCGACCGCGGCAAGTCCCGCGGGCCGGATCGTCCGCGCGCGGAGGGCGGTCGAGCCCGCGCGGACGCTGTAAGATCGCTGAAGTTATAAACGCGGGCGCGCGGGAAAGGTCACGGCCTTTCCCGGCTTTTTCGTATTATAGTGCAAGCCGACCGGCGGCGTCAATCCGCGCGCACTGCCCGCGCGCGGGTCCGCCCCATCTGCCAGACGAATCCGCGCCCGGTAAGGTTCCGCCGAGGCCGCTCCCGACTCAGACCCCGGCCATCGCGGCCTCGGCGTCGCGCTTCTCCTTGGCGGCCTGCTCGCGGTCCAACTCCTCCAGCTCGGTCCGGGCGTCGCGGCGGCCCTCCACCGGACCGTCCTCGACCACGAGTCCGTCCTTGAACCGGATGATGCGCGTGGCGTGCTGGGCGATGTCCATCTCGTGCGTGACCATCACGACGGTCTTGCCCTCGCGGTTCAGCTCCTGGAAGATGTCCATGATCTCGACACTGGTGCGGGTGTCGAGCGCGCCCGTGGGCTCGTCGGCCATCATGACGACCGGGTTGTTGACCAGGGCGCGGGCGATGGCGACGCGCTGCTGCTGGCCGCCGGATAGCTCGTTCGGCTTGTGGTGCATGCGGTCGGCGAGGCCGACCCGGTTCAGCGCCCAACGGGCCCGCTCCTCCCGGTTGCGATTCCCTGCGTAAAGCATCGGAAGCTCGACGTTGCGCAGGGCGCTGGTGCGCGCGAGCAGGTTGAAGCTCTGGAAGACGAAGCCGAACTTCTGGTTGCGGACCTCGGCGAGCTGGTTGTCGTTGAGCTTGGCGACGTCCCTGTCTTCCAGAAGGTACTCGCCGCTGGTCGGGCGGTCCAGGCACCCCAGGATGTTCATGAAGGTCGACTTGCCGGAGCCGGACGGCCCCATGATCGCCACGAACTCCCCGTGGTCGATGGTCAGGTTGATCCCCATCAGCACCGGCACGTCCAGCGTTCCGTTCTTGTAAGTCTTTCGCAGGTCACGGACTTTTATGAGCGTCATCCGTCAGGGCTCCGTTCTTTTATCTTTATCCGGCGTGCCGCCCGTCGAGGCGGCGGCGGGCGGCCGGGCGGAAGCGGCGGGCGCGGGCTTCGGCTTCTCGCCCGGCCGGGGGTAGTAAATGTCCACGGTCGGCCCGGTCAGGGGGGCGGTCTCGTTGACTTTCGGGGCGAACTCCGGGAAGCACCAGTGCCGCCACATCACGACCTTCCGGGGCGGGAGGGGCGGCTTGAAGCCGTGCTGGCTGTCCTCTCGCATGTAGCAGATCTCGAAGGTCGTTACCTCTTCGTCGTCGTAGTGGTCCCGGTTCCACTGGTTCGCCAGGTAGCGTCCGAAGTGCAGCCGGTAGCGCGCGTTGCGTATGTCCAGCAGATTCGTCATGTACTTGCGCCAGCGGTCCGAGCGGTAGGCGCGCAGGACGCTCTCGGGCTTTTCCCAGGACACCGGCGCGCCGTACTCCCAGAGGTCCACCTCGCCGCCGCCGCGCAGCTTCCCGGGGATCACGAACCAGCCGTCGTCGGTCATCGGTTTGGGCGCGAACATGGCCCAGTACTGGTCCACGTGCGGAACCTCGCCGATGAAGTTCAGCGACCGCGGGAACACCCGTACCCACCGCTTGTAGTCCAGCGACCGGGCGTTCCATATCAGGACGTACACAAGGAAGAACGCCGCCACGACCTGGAGCGGCCAGGCGAGCCGGGTGGAGTAGGGCGGGAGCGACCCGCGCGGCAGGTTGGCCGCCACCGCCGCCTCGGCACGCCGCCTCAGGGCGCTTTCGGGCAGCTTGCGCCACGCCGCGCCCGCCTTCTCCCAGAACCACGGCGGCAGGAACACGGTCCACGCGATGGCGCAGACGTACGGGAAGTGTCCGACGTCCATGCAGAGGTTCAGCGCGACCAGGTGGAAGAACCAGAACGCGAAGACGACCGCGGTGCGCACGGGGCCGTTGCGGACCGGGTAGAACGCGAACAGGGTGCCGAACGCCTCGAAGAGCAGCGTGCCGTGCGTCGCCAGTCGCAGGAAGCCGTGGTAGGGCCGCAGGAACTCGCCGAGCGGACGCGCGAACCCGTCGAGCTGGAGCGCCAGGTAGACGGCGTCGCCGTCGGAGCGCCACGACGGGTGTGACTTGAGCAGGGCCGTGAAGACGTAGACGAAGCACACCTGCAGCAGGATCGCCACGGTACCGACCGAGAGAACGCGCGGGTCCGCACCCGCCGGCTGCGGTCGATGACGGCGGCAGTCCAGGGAAAGGTACGCCCCGAGCGGCAGGAACAGCGCCCAGAACACCAGGACCCTCAGGAGGATGTCGCCCCCCTGGAGCACGGCCGGATTCCGCGCCTGGAGCGAGTTCACGAACAGAAGGCACAGGAATGTAGCGATCCGGGTGCGGTAGCCGACCATCAGCATCACCGCGAAGACGGCGTTGATCAGGAACAGCAGCGCGACCCCGGGCACCGAGCCGAAGTACTGGTGGAAGCAGAGCATGCGCGCCCCGTCCCAGGCCATCGGGAGCGCCTGGGCGGGCAGGACGCCGAAGTCGGTGTAGAACGCTTCGATGTCGCGCGCCCGCAGGGCGAGGTCGAGCACCAGGAATGCGCCGAGCAGGATGCGGAAGAGCGCCAGGGAGCGCAGGTCGATGCCGAACAGCTCGCGCATCAGCGGCGTCTCCCCGCCCGCCGTCGCGCCGGTCGGCGGCGCGGCGGAGGAGGGAAGATCGTTTGCCGCCGCCCCGCTCGCCTCCGAAGGCGGGGGAGCGGGCACTCGTTTTCGGGGACGCTTGCTCACGTTCTTTACGATACGACGGCTCACCCGGCCGACGCAACGGGCCGACCGGGCATTTCAGAAAAAAACGGGCGGTCCCGTCCCGGGCGCGCTCGCGCCGCGCGGACCGGCTACTCGTATCGCAGGGCGATGATCGGGTCGAGCTTGCTGGCCTTGACCGCCGGGTAGAACCCGAAGAAGATGCCGACCGCCGCCGAAAAACCGAAGGCGAGTATCATCGGCGCGGCCGTCAGCACGGTCGTCGTGTCCGGGTTGATGCGCGGCAGGGCGGTGGCGATGCCCACCCCCAGCGCGATGCCAATCACGCCGCCGAGCAGCGAGAGGGTCATCGACTCGATCAGGAACTGGAGCAGAATGTCGCGCCGCTTCGCCCCGATGGCTTTCCGCACGCCGATCTCTCGGGTGCGCTCGGTCACCGACACCAGCATGATGTTCATGATGCCGATGCCGCCGACCAGCAGCGATACGCCCGCGATGCTCGCCAGGAGCGCGGTGAAGGTGCTGCCCGTCTGGTCCGCGAACTGCGCGATCTCGCCCTGGTTGCGTATGGCGATGATGTTCGGGTCGCTCGGCTTCACGTCGTAGCGCTTGCGCCACAGGGCGTCGATCTCGTCGGCCGCGGCAGTCATCTGCTCCTCGGAGGCGGCCTGCGCCGCGAACTGGCGGATGCGCGCCTGCCAGAAGTTGAAAACGCGCTTCTGCGCGGTGCTCGCCGGGAGCACCACCAGGTCGTCGTTGTTCTGGCTGCCGCTGGAGCCCTTGGGGGCGAGGACGCCGATGCACCGGACGCCGACGTTGTTGACGCGGATCAGCTTGCCGCTCGGGTCCTCGCCGTCTGGGTAGAGCTGCTTGTAGACCGACCAACCGAGGACGACGACCTTGCTCTTCTTCTGCTCCTCGTCGTTGGTGAAGAAGCGGCCCATCGCCACCTGGTAGTTGCGAATCTCCAGCCAGTTCGCCCATACCCCGAAGGCGTTGGTCTCCGCCGACTGGTTGCCCGCCTTGACGAGCGTACTGGTGCGGACCTCGGGGGAGACGTTCGCGACCGAGGGGGTCGTGTCCGGGCCGAAGGCGCGCAGGTCGTCCAGCTTGATGCGGTCCCAGGTGGCGGCGCGCCCGCGCGTCTGGCCGATGCGCCGCCGCTCGGCCTCGACGAGCAGAAGGTTTGTGCCCAGGGACTTGATCTGCTCCAGGGTCTTGCGCCGCGCGCCCTCGCCGAGCGCGATCATGGCGATGACCGCCCCGACCCCGATGATGATGCCGAGCATGGTGAGCGACGCCCGCATCTTGTTGGCCGCGAGGCCGTTCAGGGCGAGGCGGAGGTTCTCCATCACCGGCATGGAGGTGCGCGGCTCTTTGTGCCGCGGCGAGCGGGGCGAGGACGGCGTAGGCTGCTCCGGCGGCGTCGGCGGCTTCGGCACCGCGCGCCGCTCCGCAGAGTCGCCGCCGTCGCGTGACCCTTCTTCGCGGCGTGACCTGTCCGGCGCGGAAGGCGCAGCCAAGCCATTGCTCGCCGTCAACGTCCCGCCCGTCGCCAGTGCCTTGTCGCCCTGCTTCGCCATGACTTCCTTTCCCGCCGTCCCCGCCTTAAAACCCGCCCGGGCCGCCGCGCGAGCGCCCGCCGCTCATGTCGCCGGGCCGCCCGCCCGCGTTGTTGCCGCCGCCCGCTCCGCCGCCGTTCTGCTCGTCGGCGCGGATCGTCTGCGTGACTACCTTCTCGCCGGCCTTGAGGCCGGACTTGACCTCGATCATGTCGCCCGCTTCCAGGCCCACCTGGACTTCGCGGGTCTCCACCGTGCCGGTCTCGCCCGGGGCCGCCGCCGGACCGCCGCCGGGCCGCCCGCCGCCGCCAGGACCGCCGCCGGGGCCAGGACCGCCGCCAGGGCCGCGCCCCGCGCCCGGTCCGCCGGCACCACCGCCCGGCTTGGTCGCGGGCTTGCCGCCGCCGTTCTTCGGGTCCGGCGTCAGCACCTGTACGACCTTCTTACCCTGCTCGGTGCGTACCGCGCGGGTCGGGACCGCCAGGACCCCTTCCTCCTCATCCACGATGAACTCGCACTCGGCGTTCAGGCCGGGCCGCAGGCGCGTGTCCGGCTTGAGTATCTCGACCTGCGTCTTGATCGTGGTAACGTTGTTGTCCGTAACGCCGCGCGGTTCGATGCGGCGGACGCGCCCCTCCCACGTCTCGTCCGGGAAGGCGTCCAGGATCACGCTGACCTTCTGGCCCACGCGCACCTGGGCGAGATCGGCCTCGTCCACCTGGGCGTCCACGAACACGCGCGAAAGGTCGCCGATCTGGACGATGCTCGTCCCCTCCGAGGTCATCGACTGGCCGGAAGAGATGATCGTGCCCTGCTCGACGTACTTCTGGAGAATGACCCCGGCGCGCGGCGCACGGATCGTCGTCGACTCCAGCTGTACGGTCGCGTTCTTGAGCTGCGCCTCGGAGCGGGCGATCTGCGCCTTCGCCGTCTCGATGTCGGCGGCGCGTATGTTGACCTGCGCGCGGTTCGCCCGGACGGCCGTGAGGTTCGCCTTCGCCTGTGTCAGGGCGGCGCGCGCGCTGGCGACGTCCTGGTTGCGCAGGCCGACCTGGACGCGCTGCGCCTCGGCGGCGCGCACCGATTCGCGCGCCTCGGTGACGCGCGCCTCGGCGGCGGCGACCGCCGTCCTCTGCTGCGGGTCCACCGTCTCGGTACGGGTGCGCGCGGTGTTGAACTGCGCCTGAGCGACGTCCCGCTGCGTGCGCGCCGTGTCCACCGCCTGCTGAGACACGAAGCCCTTCGCGAGCAGCGACTGCTGCCGGCTCAGGTTCAGCTCGGCGTTCGCCAGGTTCGCGCGGGCGGTCTCCAAAGCGTTTTTGGCCTCGGCGCTCGCCTGCGGGTTGGTGCTGCTCTTGATCTGGGCGAGCTGCTGCTCGGCGGTCTTGAGGCCGGCGCGGGCCTGGCGGATCGCGCTCTCGGTGAGAGTGGGCTGCGCCCCGGCCTGCTTCTGCGCCTGGTTGAGCCGCACCTCCGCGGCGCGGACCTGCGCCTCGGCCTGAGCGATGTCGGTGCCCGACGTCTTGCGCTGGAGCGCGAGGGTCTGCTGGGCCTGCGAGATGCGCGCGTCGGCCGCCGAAACGTCGGCCTGCGCCTGGTTATAGGCAGTCTCGCTGTCGGTGGGGTCGATGCGCGCGATGAGCGTGCCCGGCTTGACCATGTCTCCGACTTCGACGGCCAGCAGCTTGACCTCGCCGCCCGCGCGCGACTTGATGTCGACCATGGTCAGCGGCTGCACCGTCCCCGTGGCGGAGACCGTCTTCTTAAGGTCCGTCACCTCAGCGGTGGCGGTACGGTAGGTGACTTCCGGGACTGCGCCCCGTCGCGAAATGATCCAGCCCCCGAGCCCAAGGACCAGAACGACGATCGCGGCAATCAGCGCCGTTCGGTTTGTGTTCATGTGCGTTAATACCAACCCAATGCGAAATCGGTATGCGTGACTAACCCTATCGACGTACTATATCGCCCAATGGTTTAGTACACTACTAAACAATCTTCTAATTGTTAAACGTCACCGCGGGCGGGAACGTTCCCGCCCGCGGTAGGGTCTGGCCGGCATTCCTCTTTATCGGGGCGCGCCCCCGGGGGGCGGCGTTGCCGCCGCTCCGGGCGTCGCGGGGGGCGTCACGCCCGCCGGTGGGGCTACGGGAAGCTCGAGCGGCGCACTCCCCTGCACGGGGATGTTCGTGCCGATCCGCTCCGCCTGTCCGACGGCGCGCGCGAGGCGGGCGTCCGCGGCGTAGAACTCGAAGATCGCCTGGATGTAGTTGATCTGCGCCTGGACGAGCGAGGTCTGCGCCGTGATGACGTCCACGATGCTTCCCAGGCCCTCCTTGCGCGCTTCCAGCGCCGCTTCGTAGTTGATCTGCGCCGCGTACTGGGCGGCCTCGGCGGCGGGCAGGCTGGCGCGCGCCTGCGCGAGGTTGCGGTACGCCTGCTCCGCCTCGACCGCGATCTGCTGCTGGAGCCCGAGCAGGTTCGCCTCCGACGCCTTAACCTGTGCCTGGCTGGAGCGCACCTGGGAGCGGACGTTGCCGCCGTCGAAGAGCGGGTAGGAGAGCGCCAGGCTGAGCTGTCGGCTGTTGCTGTCGTCCGGGACGAACTGGAAGCCGCCGCTAAAGGACGCGTCGATCTGGAGACCGGCGTTGGCGCGCGCGATGCGCACCCCGGTCTCGCTGACCTCCAGGTTCTGCTTGCTCTGGGCGACGTCCGGGCGGTTGCGGAACGCGAGTTCGGCGATGTCGTTGATCCGCTCCGCCGCGACCGCGGTCGCGGACGGCAGGGGGAAGGGCGAGCCGTCCGGCTGACGGGCGGCGAGCGGCGTGTCCTGCGTGGGGATCGGAACGCTGGCGAGGGTCAGGCGCTCACCGCCGGTGGATCCGATGGCGGCCTTGAGCTGCGCCTGCGCCACCTCGGCGTCGTTGCGCGCGCCCAGAAGCGACACCTGGGCGTTGAGGTAGTCGGCCTGCGCCTGGAGGATGTCCTTGCGGGCGGCCACGCCCACGTCCACCTGCGCGGTTATCACGTCCAGCGTGTTCTTGGCGCGGGCGACCTGGGCTTCGGAGACGCGCAGGAGCGCGTCGCTCTGCAACGCAAAGAAGTAGTTGTCCGCCACCACCGAGATCACGGCCTGCCGGGTGTTCACCTCGCCGTACCGCGAGGCGCGCAGCGACTGCCGGGACTGCCGCGCGTTCAGCTCGCGCTGGAACGAGTTGAACAGCGTGTAGTTATAGTTCAGCTCGCCCTGGCGGTTGGTGGTCGTCTGTCCGCCCGTGATAGGCACGATGACGCCGCCGCCGAGGTTGCGGTTGATGGTGCCGAAGCTGTAGAAGTTCTGGTAATTGTAACTGGGCGTGACGCGCGGGTAGTAGGCCGACTCCGCCTGCCTGAGGCGGTGTTCGGATACCTCCCGGTTGGCGGTGGCGGCGGCGATGTCCGGCTGGAGCCGCAGGGCCGCCTCGATCGCCTGGGCCAGCGTCAGCGGCGTGGGAAGGTTCTCGACGCCGCGCGACGCCAGGAGCGGGTCCCGGACGAGCGGCAGCGTCATCGGCGGCAGCGGCTTCTGGCCCGGAGTCTGCGCGGGCATCTGTACGGGCGGCTGGGCCGCCGCGGGGGCGGCGCTCTCCTGCGCCAGCGCCGACGGGGGGAGCAGCAGCGTCCCGAGCGCGGCTACGGAGAGGGCCGCGGTACGGGCGATAACGGCGGCCGTGCGGCGAGGCTGCGAATGCGCCCGGGAGCGGCAGCGGCGCGCGCGACGGCGTGCCCGGGGAGGCCACGCCCCGGGCTCGGCGGGGGTGGCGGAAGCGTCAGACGGCGAAGCCACTAAGGGTACGTCCTCCGTTACAGTAGTCTCCGGCGTTCATCGGCGCTGGTGAACAACTCGCTATAGTAGCCGACGAACATTAAAACCCGATTAAAACACCAAGTCGCCCGGCCCGCCGTGCGCCCGTCCGCTCCGATTGACAGGCCGATTCCCCGGCGTCTATACTCGTGTACTCTGGCGGATCGGAAAGGGCGGCGGCGCAAGTGAAGATTTATACCCGGACCGGCGACACGGGCGACACGGGCCTCTACGGCGGCGACCGTGTGCGAAAGGACGACGTCCGCGTGGAGGCGTACGGCACGGTCGACGAGGCCGGGGCCGCGCTCGGTGTCGCCGCGACCCATCTTCAGGACAACGAACTGAGCGCTGTGGTTACACGCATTCAGGACGAACTTTTCGTCGTGGGTGCCGACCTGGCCACTCCGACGGGGCGTGAGGAGCGGGCGGGCAAGTCCATCGTGCCCCGCGTTTCCGAGGCGCAGGCCGCCGCGCTCGAGGTCCTGATCGACCGTTACGAGGCGGAGTTGACGCCGCTCCGGCAGTTCATCCTGCCGGGGGGAACACCCGCCGCGGCCCACCTGCACCTGGCGCGTACCGTCCTGCGCCGCGCCGAGCGCCGCTGCGTCTCGCTCCTGGACGTCCGCCCGGACGAGGCGAACCCGTACGTGGTCCGCTACCTGAACCGCGCCGCCGACCTGCTGTTCGTGCTCGCCCGGGTCGCCAACCGCCGGGCGGGCGTCGAAGACGTCCCGTGGACCCGCCCCGATTCAGAGTAACCGTCAACTGGGAGAAGAATAATGCCGGAACGACCTGCCGAAGGGGACGTGGCCCCCGAGTTTTCGCTGCCCACGCAGACGGGCGACGCGCCCGTCTCGCTCGCCGACTTCCGCGGGAAGAAGAGCGTCGTGCTCTACTTCTACCCGAAGGACGACACCCCCGGCTGCACCGCTGAGTCCTGCGCCTTCCGCGACATGCGCGGCGAGTTCGAGGAGGCCGGGGCCGAGATTCTGGGGGTGTCGCTCGACGACGTGGACTCGCACCGGAAGTTCGCGGAGAAGTACCGGCTGCCGTTCCCGCTGCTCGCCGACACCGACGCCGCCGTTTCGACGGCCTACGGCGTTTACAAGGAGAAGAACCTGTACGGCAAGAAGAGCATGGGCATCGAGCGGACGACCTTCGTGATCGACCGGGACGGGCGCGTGGCCCGGGTGTACCCGCGCGTGAAGGTGGACCAGCACGCCGACGAGGTGCTGGCCTTCCTGCGCGGCGAGAACGCCTGAGCCTCCCGCGAGCGACTCCCGCGAGCGACTCCCGGGGGGACGTCAGGACGATTCGCGGGCGGGGTTGGAACGCCGGGACAGGTAAAATTCCGGGGCTATGTCAGGAAAAACCCGCCTCGCCCAACCAGAGTGCGGTTTTGGGCGACTGAACTAGCGATAGGGCGGGACGAGACCGCCCGCCAGTCGTGACCACCGCAATCGAACGGGCGCTTCCGGCTAAGCCCCGCGCATATAAAATGTCCTTTCGTCCCTCCGCACACGTACCAAAATACGTGTCTGCCCGGGCAGCGGCCACATAGCCGCTGCCCTTTTTTTCCTTCAGACGCGGAGCCCGAGGCGGACGTACTGCTCCGGCGGCGCGTCGCACTCCTCCATCAGCCGCGTCAGGTGCCCGACCATTCGGGCTTCGGCGTCCGGGTCGTCCCGGCGGGGCCCGCTCTGGTGTGGGTCCTCCCGCACGTCCCACAGGAGCGTCTGGTCCACGCCCGCGCGCGGCGGCGTCCAGGCTTGCGCCGGGAGTCTCATCGTGGGGCAGCCCCTGGTGAAGGAGAAGGGCGGGGCGATCTCCATCCGGCGCAGCACGTCCAGGTCCAGGAAACTGCGCATCGCCGTCGGCATGTGCGTGTAGTTGAAGAGCGGGGCGTTGTCCGCGGTCGCGCGGGCGCGCATGTATACGTGGCGGCCGTCGGTAACGTTGACCTGGCCGCCGTGGAGACCGAATATCCCGGCCTCGCGCACCGGCGCGTCCCCCGCCACCACCGGCTCCAGGTCCTTGCCGAGCATGTCCGGCGTCCGCGGCACGCCGAACAGCCCGAGCAGCGTCGGCCCGAGGTCTATGGACGGCTGCACGAGGCTTTCGCGCCGCTGGCCCGTCGCCTCCGGGTGGCGCGGGTCCCAGACGAAGAAGGGGGTGCGGGCGATCTCCTCGTAGAACGGCATCCAGATCTTTGCCCAGCAGTCGTGCTCGCCGAGCAGGAACCCATGGTCGGTCCAGACCACGAGCATCGTGTCCTTCCAGAGGTCGTGCCGGTCGAAGGCGTCGAGTACCCGGCCGAGGCAGGCGTCGCACTGGCTCACCAGCGCGGCGTACTCGTAGCGGACGTGGCGCACCGCCTCCGGCGACTCCGTCACCCGGTCGTAGTGCGGCCAGTCGAAGAACAGGGCGTCCGGGTCGTAGGGGTACGCGTCCCGGTAGCGCCGGGCCGCGAAGAACGGCTCGTGCGGGTCGAACGTCTCGATCTGGAGGAACCAGTTGTCCCGGTCCGCGTTGCGGGCGATGAAGTCGAGTCCCGCGGCGAAGGTCTTCGGCTGCGGCATCTCCGCCTCGATCCCCTCCAAAGCCGCGCGGTTGACGAGGTCCTGGCGCGCGTAGGCGTCCTTACGCGCGTGCCGCCCGAGCGCGCCCGCCGGGTACTCCGGGTCGGCCACCTGGCCCACCCACGGGTCGCCCTCCTGCCCGCGGAAGAACTCCCAGGACGAATAGCGGGTGTGGTAGGTCGCGCCGCCGTCCTCGAAGTAGTGGTAGTGGTCGGTGGCGAGGTGGGTGTAGACGCCGGCGTTTTTCAGCATCTGCGGCACGGAGTCGTCGAACGGCTCCAGCGGCCCCCAGGAGCGGTGCAGGAAGTTGGGGCGTGCCGTATGGAAGTCGCGGCGCGCGGGCATGCACGGCATCGAGCAGACGTAGGACGTGTCGAAGGTCGCGGTACGCGCCGCGAGCCGCGCGAAGTTCGGCGCGCGCACCTCCGTGTACGGCGCGTACGGCGGCAGCATCCGCCGGTTCAGCGAGTCGAACATCACCATCACGCACTTCATCGAGGAAGGTCCTCCGGAGGCTCGGGGTCGAGCAGGCTGTGCTCGCGCAGGTAGTCGTCGTTGAATATCTTCGAGAGGTAGTTGCGACCGGTGTCGGGGAGCAGGGCGACCACGGTATTGCCCGCGTTCTCGGGGCGATTGCCCCAGCGGAGCGCGGCGGCGACCGCGCAGCCCGCCGCGCCGCCGACCAGCAGGCCCTCCTCGCGTGCCAGGCGTCGGCAGAGCGCGAACGCCTCCCGGTCGGAGACCGTGATCGCCTCGTCCACAAGCGACGTGTCGAAGTTGGCGGGCGGCGCGTTGCCCCCTATGCCCTCCAGCAGGTACGGGCCGGGCTCCCCGCCGCCGAGCGCGGAGCCTTCGGGGTCGGCGAGGACGACGCGCAGCGTGGGGCTGCGCTCCTTCAGGTAGCGGCCCGCGCCGGAGAGGGTGCCGCCGGTGCCGACCCCCGCCACGAAAGCGTCAATCCTGCCGCCGCTGTCCGCCCATATCTCCGGGCCGGTGGTGCGGTAGTGGATGTCGGGGTTGGCCGTGTTCGAGAACTGGTCGGGAAGGAACCAGCCGTTCTCGGCGGCGAGGCGGCGCGCGACACTCTGGAAGTTATCCGGCGACTCCGGCGGGGCGTTCGGTACGCGCACGACTCGCGCGCCGTAGGCGCGCAGCAGGTCTTCCTTGTCGCGGCTCATCTTCTCCGGCATCACGAACACGCAGCGGTAGCCGCGCACGGCGGCGACCATCGCCAGGCCCACGCCCGTGTTGCCCGCGGTCGCCTCGACGATCGTCGCGCCCGGCGGGAGCGCGCCCGCCGCCTCGGCTGCGTCGATCATGGCGAGCGCGATGCGGTCCTTGACGCTGCCGCCCGGGTTCAGCATCTCGACCTTGCCGAGCAGGGTAAAGGGGACGCCCGCCGCGACGCGCGCCAGACGCACGAGCGGCGTCCGCCCGACGCACTCCAGGACGCTTTCCCGAACGTTCGGTGTCACGCTCCTCTGTTTCGCGACGCGTGCTGTCTACCCCTTCCCCTGCGTGGAGATACGGATTTTTACCGGGTAGCGAGGAAGAAGGGAGCGGTCTCGTGAATTTTAGTAATCGTTACAGCTCAGCGGAACGCAAGCGGGCGCGGTGGTACCGGTGCGCTTCCCTGGAATCGAGATTTCAGGAGGTCTTAATGCGTCTCTTCGCTCCCATTGCCGTAGCGATCCTCGCGGTCGGGGTGACGCTCGCCCCCGCCCCCTCCGCGCGCGCCCAGGTCTTTTTCGACTCGATCTCCAACGCCGACGCCATCGGCGGTTCCGGGAATACGCCCCGGTTCTTCATGGGCGACGTGGTCAGCCTCCAGACCCCGGGCGGTGGCCCGGTCACGATCAACCGCGTCGATCTGGTGCTACGCTCCTTCGCCGCCGTTACCTACGACTCCCTTTCGGTACGCCTGCAGCTGTGGAACGACAACACCGGCAGCACGACCCAACTCTTCACCAACCCGGCGAGTGGGGTATTCACCTTCGACCTCGGGAGCATCCTGGGGACGACCAGCCTCGCCGCCAGCACGAACTACACGTTCTCGCTGCTCCTGCCGACCGAAGTCACGTTTACCGACCCGTTCCAGAACGGCATCGCGGTCAACTACCAGGGCAGCACCGCGGGCAGTGGCCTCGTGAACACGAACGACCTGTCATCGGGCATCCGCATCGGCGCGAACGCCCCGGCGGTGGGCTTTTCGAGTTTTCCGTCGCCCCAGGGCGGGTTCCTGCGCGACACGACCGACCGCAGGGACTTCAACTTCCGCCCGGCCGGTGACTCGTTCGTCATCACGAACCAGCAGCACGCGGGCCTGGCGATGCGCCTTTACTACGCGCCGGTCGTTCCCGAGCCCTCCACGATCGTGCTCACCGGCCTCGGCCTGCTCGCCCTCGGCGCGGGCGCGCTCAAGCGCCGCCGCGGCGCGAGCGGCGGTAAACCCGGTTAGCGCGGGGCGGTCGGGCGGCGGTACAATAATGAGGCCGGACGCAGGGGCGTTCGGCCTTTTTACGCCATGGCATCTCTTCTCTCCTGTCAGTCGCTCGGCAAGTCGTTCGGCGCGCGCGCCCTTTTCGACAACCTCTCCTTCGGCATCGACGAGGGGGAGCGCATCGGCCTGATCGGGCCGAACGGGTCGGGCAAGTCCACGCTCCTCAAGATCCTGGCGGGCCGGGAGACGCCGGACGCCGGGGCCGTCTACGCGCGCCGGGGGCTGGTGGTCGGGTACGTGCCGCAGGAGGAGGTCTTCCGGGCGGGCGCGACCGTGACAGAGGTCCTGGAGGAGGCTCTGGAGGGGACCGGCCTCGCCCACGACGAGGACGAGCGGGACCGGCGCATCGCGCTGCTGCTCGCGGACCTGGAGTTCGCGGACCCGGCGCAGAACGTGGATACCCTCTCCGGGGGATGGCGCAAGCGGCTCGCCATCGCGCGCGAGCTGGCACGCGATCCCGAGCTGCTCCTGATGGACGAGCCGACCAACCACCTGGACATCGCGGGCGTCCTCTGGCTCGAAGCGTTCCTGAAGCGCGCCTCGTTCGCCTCCCTGATCGTCAGCCACGACCGGGCATTCCTCGAAAACGTGGCGACGCGCACCGTGGAGCTGAGCCGCCTCTACGCCGAGGGGTACTTCAGCGTCAACGGGCCGTACAGCGCCTTCCTGGAGAAGCGCGAGGAGTACCGGAGCGCGCTGGCGAGCCAGCAGGACGCGCTGGAGACGAAGGTGAAGCGCGAGATCGCCTGGCTGCGCCGGGGCGCGCAGGCCCGCTCGACCAAGGCGAAGGGGCGCATCAACGCGGCGGGGCGGATGATGCAGGACCTGGCGGGCGTCAAGGCGCGCGGGGCGGCGGGCGACGCCGCCGGGGCGGACATTTCGTTTTCGGCGTCGGGGCGGCGCACGAGAGAGCTTCTGGTCGCGAAGGAGATCGCCGCGGAGCGGGGCGGCCGGACGCTCTTCTCGGGACTCTCGCTCGTGCTCTCGCCGGGGACGCGGCTCGGGCTGCTCGGGCCGAACGGCAGCGGGAAGACGACCCTGCTGCGCATGCTGACCGGCGAGAGCGAGCCGGACGGTGGGACTATCACGCGGGCGGACGGCCTGCGCATCGTCTGGTTCGACCAGGACCGGGCGCAGCTCGACCGCGAACTTTCCCTGCGGGACGCCCTCAGTCCGAACTCGGACACGGTGGCCTGGCGCGGCGGGAATATGCACGTCTCCGCTTGGGCGAAGCGGTTCGGATTCCGCGCGGACCAGCTGAACACGCCGCTCAAGTTCCTCTCTGGCGGCGAGCAGGCCCGCGTGCTGACGGCGATGCTGATGGTGCGGCCCGCCGATCTGCTGATCCTGGACGAGCCGACGAACGACCTGGACATCCCGACCCTGGAACTTCTGGAAGAGGGACTGGAAGAGTTCGCGGGCGCGATGGTGCTGGTGACGCACGACCGCTACCTGCTGGACGCCGTCTCGACCGACATCCTCGCGCTCGACGGCGACGGCAGCGCGCGCTTCTTCGCGGACGTGGATCAGTGGGAAACGTGGCACAACGAGCGCGGCTCCGCCGCCCCGGCAAAGCAAGCCCCGTCGGCGGCGAAGGCCGCGACGCCTGCGACTGCGGCCGCGCCCGAAGCCGCGACTGCGCCCCGGCCCGGACTCTCCGCGTCGGAGCGCAAGGAACTGGCGCGCATGGAGGAGACGATCCTCGCCGCCGAGGAGCGGGTGGGGGAACTGGAGGCGGCCCTCGTCTCCAGCGAAGTCGCGACGGACGCCGCCCGCCTGCAGGAGACGTGGGCCGCGCTAGAGGCGGCGAAGGCCGACGTCACCCGCCTTTACGAACGCTGGGAAGACCTGGAGTCGCGCAAGCGGTAGCTGCGACTAACTGCCGTCCGGCTTGACGTCCGATCGCTGCGGGCTTGCGGGCACGGAGAACGACTCGGGCGCGGGCGGGCGCGCCGGGTCGAACGGCGGCAGGTCCGCCGCCAGGTGTTTTGCCAGGCCGGGCACCGACGCTCGGATTCCCTCGGCGACGCAGCGGGCGAGGACGTAGCTGCCGTAGGCGTTGTGGTGCGTGCCGTCCTGGAACGCGAGCGCCGACTTCTCCGGCCCGAGCGCCTCGTAGAACAAGCGGCTCATGGCGTGCAGGTCGATCAGGGGAAGCTTTTCCGCCTTGGCCACGCGCCGCACCGCCTCCGGGTAGTCGCCGAGCGAGTCTTGCACCTTGCCCGCCTCGTCGAAGCGGCGGCGGTGCATGGGGGTGACCAGCACCGGGTGCGCGCCCCGCTCGCGGGCGGCGTCCACGAGTCGCTTCAGAGACGCCGCGTAGGTGGTGAACGCGCCGACCCCCTCGCCCTTCTCCTTCATGTCGTTGTGCCCGAACTGGATCAGCAGGTAGTCGCCCGGCTTGATCGCGCTCAGGACTTTGGCCGTCCGCCGCTGCCCCTCGAAGCTCTTGAGCGACTCCCCGGACTCGGCGTGGTTCGCGACCGCCACGCCCGGGCCGAAGAAGCGGGTCAGCATCTGGCCCCACGAGTTCCAGGGCTCCCGCGGCTGGTCCGTAACGGTCGAGTCCCCGGCGAGGAAGACGGTCACGGCGTCGGGGGCGGGGGCTATCTCGACGGCGCGGACGTGGGGGCGAGGGCCGTTGAACTCCAGGGTCAGTTTGTCGTCCCAGTGGAGCACGCCCTTCTCGCGCTCCTTGAGCGCGACCTGCCGGCCGTCCGGGAGGCGGGGCGTGCGGACGTTGACGGTGAACGTGCGCCGGACGATCTCGCCCTTTGCCGTCTTCACCCCCTCCAGCATCAGGCGGCGCGACTCGGCCTTGACCGTGGTGTCGGACGTGTCCCGCGCGTCCCCGAGCGTGACGGTGACGGCGTAGTTCCCCTCGGGCACCGCGACCGAGAAGAGGCGGGGGGCGTCGTCGCCGCTGCCGCTCCCGTCCGCACCCGGCTCGAATCCGTAGCCGCGACCCGCCGAGTACGCCGTCGCAGTGGTGACCCTGGTCCATCCCGCCGACGCTTCCGCGCCGCCGAAGTCGAACCGATAGGTGGTCTGCCGTTGCTGCCCCATCGCGCGGGCCTGTCCTCCCGCCGCCGCCAGAAGCAGCAGCGTCGCCGCTAGCGTCAGCATCGTCCGTTTCTGCATGAATTATCCTCCGCCTCATCGCACGCTAAATCGAATCAACCGGTTTATGTTCCGCCGGCGGTCGGGGAACTCCTCCCGCGCGCCGGTTCGGGACGCTGTACAATGCCTCGATATAACCATGAGCAATCCTTACACAGAAGACGAAGTACAGGTCCGCTTCCACGGCATCGCGGTCGGCGGGGCGGCGGTCGGCAAGGTCACCGGGGGACCCGAGGAGCCGGAGATGGTCGGCATGACGGCGTTCGTGCCGTTCGCCGCGCCGGGCGAGA
>DATLHN010000320.1:0-5774 GCA_035539875.1 Armatimonadaceae bacterium | reverse complement strand
CTCGGCGAGCAGGTGCCCTTCTCCGACAAGAAGAAGCGGTTCGGCGACGACGAAGAGGCGTACGCCACCTTCGCGCGTTTCTCGGAGCACCTGGGCGCGAGCGGCGTCCCGCTGGCGGACGCGAAATACCGCGTCGGCCGGAAACTGACGGTGGACGCGAAGAAAGAGGACTTCGGACGCGACCGCGCGGCTAACGCCCTGCTCACCCGGGAATACCGTACCCCCTTCTCGGTCCCGTCCCGAATCGCCTGAGGAAGGAAAACCTGATGTCGTCGATCCCCACGACCGGTCGCCGCCGGTTGGCCCTCGCCGCCGCGGCGGCGGGCACGCTCACCCTCGCGAACGGCCCGGCGGCGGACGCCGCGCAGAGCGGCGGCGCGCTGCCCGTACGCGTCACCGCCTCGCGCGCCGACTGCCGCGAGGCCCCGGTCTCCGTCGTCGTCCCCGAGGCGCGCATGAAGAAGTTGGCCGCGCTGCCGAAGGGAGCTTCCCCCACCGCCTGCCAGGCCGAGCCCGCGGGCGACGGGCGGGTGCGCCTCACCTTCGTCGTCCGCGACCTGAAAAAGGGCGAGACGCGCACCTACCACCTCGCCGCCCCGCGCCCTGAGGGCACAGCCGCCGCCAGCGGCGGCGGCGTCGAGGCGCGCGCGAACGGCGCGAACGTCGACCTGCTCGTAGGCGGGAAACTCATTACGCGCTACGACACGACGACCGGCCCGACCAAGCCCTACCTGTACCCCCTGAACGGCCCGGACGGCGGCGCGCCCGTCACCCGCCGCTGGCCCGTGGAGGACACCGTCCCCGGCGAGACGCGCGACCACCCGCACCACCGCGGCCTCTGGTTCACCCACGGCGACATGAACGGCGCGGACTTCTGGACCGAGGGCAAGAACCACGGAAAAACCGTCCACACCGGTTACGACGCCGTGCGGGGCGGCCCGGTCTACGCCCACCTGCGCCCCCGCGCGGACTGGGTCACCGCCGAGGGCAAGAAGATCGCCGAAGACGTCCGCGACGTCCGCCTCTACCCCGTGCGCGGCGGCTACCTGCTCGACTTCGACGTCGCCGTGCGCGCCGTCGGCGGCCCGCTGCGCTGGGGCGACACCAAGGAGGGCACCTTCGCCGTGCGCGTCGCCGACTCGATGCGCTCGGACGCGGGCAAGGACAAGAAGGCGGAGGGCCGGATCGAGAACGCCTCCGGCCAAATGCAGGACGCCACCTGGGGCAAGCCCTCCCCCTGGGTCGACTACGTCGGCCCGGTCGAAGGCCGCACCGTCGGCATCGCCATCCTCGACCACCCGTCGAACCCGCGCCACCCCACCCCGTGGCACGTGCGCGGCTACGGCCTTTTCGCGGCCAACGCCTTCGGACTGCACGACTTCGACCCCGCGAAGAAGAACGACAAGGACGCGGGCGTCCTCGTCACCCCCGCGGGCGAGGCGACCACCTTCCGCTACCGCGTCTTCGTCCACGACGGCGATACGCGCTCCGCCGCGGTCCCCGCCGTCTGGTCGGACTACGCCACCCCGCCCGACGTGCAGGTGCTGTAGGAAGCGGTTCGGGGGCGTCCAAACCTTGACGCCCCCCCGTTTTCGCCGTATACTACTCTTCGTCGCGGGCGGTTGGCTCAGGGGTAGAGCGCTTCCTTGACACGGAAGAGGTCACAGGTTCAAATCCTGTACTGCCCATCATTCTCTCAGCAAATCCGAACCCTCCTGATCTGTTCAGGAGGGTTCGTTCGTTTTGGCGGCGGGCCGAGCAGGGCGTCAGCGCAGGATCTCGACCGCCACCCCCGCGGACGTGTTGGGGAAGCGCAGGCGCAGCGTACCGTCGGAGTAGTCCCAGGCGTCCGCCGGGAGCGGCGTGCCGCCGACCCGCACCGATCGAGGCGGCTTCGGCAGGATGAGGCGGACGACCGCCTCCGTCTCGGCGATGCCGTCGGCGCGGAAGCGCACGGCGGTCGGCGTGACCGCCTCACCCGTTACCCGGCAGGCGGCGGCTACGATGCGGGGCCACTCCCGGGGGAAGCGGTCCAGATCCACGAGCAGTACGCGCCGCCCCGGCGTCAGCGTCACCTCCGCGCGGACGGGCAGGTCGGCGTCGAACAGGTCCACAAGCCGCCCGGTCAGCCTGGGGGCGGCGGCATCGGGGAGCGATTCGTCCAGACCGGCGGCGACGACGTACGGCCCGCGCCGCAGCACCAGCGCGTTCGACACTTTCCAGGGCAGGCTGACCGCCGCCATGGCCTCCCGCACCATCTGCCGGACGCGCGTCGCGCCGCCCGCCTCCCGGCTGAGCGCAGCGGGCGAGGCGGAGGCGTAGAGGACCGCGCCCTTGCCGACCCGGTGCAGCCCCGTCGCCCCGGCGGGTATCCCTAGCGCCTCGAAGAGGTGCTCGCGCGGCGTGGCGTATTTCATCGCGCCGGTGTTCCACCACTCGCGGACTGCGTGGAACGGGTCTTTGTCGTCGTCCATCACGACCAGCACGCCGCCCGCGCGGCGCACCCATTCGGCCAGCGCCCGGTGGAACTCCGGCGTCGGCGGCTTCTGCCCTTCGTAGGTCAGCAGGAGCATGCGGTAGGGCTTGAGGAAGTCCTTCTGCGACGCCGCGCTCTCGATCTGGACGGGTTCGACGGGCAGGCCGTGCTTCAGGAGCGGCAGGGCGAGCCCGTAAAAGGAGCCCAGGTCCGGGTCGGACGGGGACGGGCCGCCGCGCTGGAACATCATGGTGTCCGACACGAGAACCCCCACGCCCTGCGTGCCGCTGCGCTCCCACCCCACCCGACTCGTCGGCTGCTTCATATCGCCTAGCGCCGTGATGACGGCCTGCAGTTCGGTCTCGTAGGCGGCGGGAATGCCAACCTTTTCGACGGCTTCGCCCGGCTTGCGGTCCCGCGCCTCCTTGACGGGGTACGGGCGCGTGAAGATGCGGTCCGGCCAGGGCATGATCTCGTAGCGCCACACCTCGGGCTGGAGAAGTGAGGCGGTCAGCGTATTCTCCCAGTTGCGCCGGTAGTCGTCCCAGGAGTGGTCGGGATCGTCCTCGATCGGGTCGTTCAGGTACCAGACGCGCCGCCGCTCCCCGGGCCGGGAGCCGGACGCGCGCACGAGGTTCTGCATCGCGCCGTACTCCAGGAACGCTGTCTCGAAGGTGCGCTCCGCCCGCCGCCCTTCGTAGACGTTGGGCGTGCGCGCCGTGCCGGTCCAGACCTGGGCGATGTAGCCGTCGCAGCCGACGGATAGCAGGGACGACTCCGGACTGACGATGCGCCAGTGGGCGTAGTTGATCAGCGAGTGGGTGGGCACGTAGCAGGGGATCGTCCGGCCCGCCTTTTTGCCGTACTCCCGGACGAAGTCGAAGACCTGGGCCAGGGCGCGCCGGTACAGGTCGTACTTGAGCCGGGAGGCGCGCCACTGGGCGTCCGCGGAGCCGTGGGGAGGCTGCCACTCCTCCCCGTAGCGGGCTTTCCATTCCCGCCGGAAGCTGGGCTCGTAGCCCCCGCGCACCCAGAATTCGGGCTCTTCGAGGTGGATGGCCTCGGCCCCGGCGTCGAGGGCGCGCTTTACGCCAACCGTGAGGAACTTTCCGTAGCTCTCGCCGGGCGACATGTAGTAGACGTCGCGGCCGTGACTGATCCGGTTGCCGTCCCGGTCGGTCTGCGCCTCGTCCTCGTGATTCTTTCCGTCGAAGCGGCCGTACAGGTAGTCCTGGTACTCTCCCCACGAGACGCCGGTCATGACGTGGATGCGGTACCCCCTGTCCCGCCAGGTCTTGATGCGCTCCGGCAGGGTGGGGTCGATGCCGTACACCATCGCGACGTCCGCGTTCAGGTGGACGCGCGGCCCGTACGGGGCGAAGGACTGGAAGGAAAGCCGCTCCTCACTGCTCATGCGCTGCTGCTCCGTCTGCTGTCGCTGCGCCGCGGCGGAGCGTCCCCCGAATAGCGCGGCGGCGACCAGCAGCAGCGCCGCCAGTGCCTGCGACGTCGAAGACTTCGTTGCCATGGACTCACGTTGTCCCCCGCGCCCTCCCGCTCCTCCCGGCCGTCGGTTGCCGCGCCTATTCGGCGTTGGGGTCGTTCGGGTCGACCGGGCGCTTGTCCGCTTTAGGGTCCGGGACCCACGCCAGGATCTGCCGGTCCTGCAGCAGCCGCTTCTTCAGCGCCTCGTAGGGAACGTCCTGCACCGTCGTCTTGCCCTCCATCGCCAGGACGGCGGCGGTGGCGGCGGACTGGCCCAGGATCATGAAGACCGGCTCCATGCGGATCGAGCCGTAGGCGATGTGCGACGCCGCGAGGCAGACCGGCACCACGAGGTTCTCGCACTCCGTCTCCCGGGGCACGATGGAGCGGTACGAGATGGGATAGGGCGGCGCGCCCCCCACCTGGACGTCGCCCTCGTTGCGGACGCGCCCGTCCTGGACGAAGCGCTGGCAGTTGTGCGAGTCCATCGTGTAGGCCGCCAGCCCGACGGCGTCCTCCGCGACCTGCTTGCCCCGGCAGTGGTGCTCGGTCATCACCACATCGGAGATCATGCGGCGCGCCTCGCGCACGTAGAGTTGGTGCGGCCAGCCGCCGGTCTCGGGGAACTCGTCGCGGCAGAGGCCCCACTGGCTCCAGCGGGTGCGGATGCGCTCCGGCACGCTCGGGTCGTTGCCCAGGAACCACATCAGGCCCTTCTGGTAGGTGACGTGCTCCTGGAAGATCTTCTCGCGGGTGGCGTAGTCCGCCTCGGGGTAGTCGTAGTTGCGCCCGATGAAGTCGGTCGAGAGTCCCCCGTGGTTGTTCTTGTCCACCTTGACGTAGCGCGAGGGGTTCTCCCCGCTGCCGGTGTTTCGGATGGGGTCGAACTTGCGGAAGACCTCGCTCTCGGGGAAGCCCGCCTTGAGGTAGCGGGAGAGCAGGACGTACTCGCGCGGGTCGTAACCCGCGGGCTTTTCGAAGGGGATGCGGTTCGCCGGGTCGTTGGTCAGGCACAGGCGGAAGTTGTACGCCTGGACCCGGCGGTCCCCCTCCCCCTGCTTCCCCGGGTCTCCGGGGTTGATGCCCGGCAGGAGGCCGCTCTTCGGGTCGCCCTCAACGACGTACGGGTCTACGGGGCGGTCGAACTGGTGGGTGTTGCGCACCTGCACCCCGTTGAGCGTCTCGCCGTACGCGGCGTTCGCCTCGCGGCCGACGTGGTACTTCACCCCGGCCCGCGCCATGAGGTCGCCCTCGTAGGTGGCGTCGATGAAGACCTTCGCCCGCACTGTCAGACCGCTCTCCGTGGTCAGGGAGACGAGGCGCGCGCCCTTCTTCTCGACGGAGCGGAGGAACTGCTGGTAGTGGACCGGCACCCGCGCCTCGCGGGCCATCTCCCGGAACACCTGCTCGGCGACGCGCGGCTCGAAGCGCCACTCCTCATTCACGCCGTACTTCTTCCCGACACGCCCGTAGAACTCGCGGGCGATGCCGCCGATGGCGCGCTTGTTGCCGATGTCGGTGTTGCCGAGGCCGCCCGCGGTGAGGCCGCCGAGGTGGCCGCCCGGTTCGAGAACGACGGCCTTCTTGCCCATGCGCTGCGCCTGGACCGCGGCGGCGACGCCGCTCGCGTTGCCGCCGTAGACGCAGACATCGACCTCGATCGTCTCCGGGCGGGCGGCGGGCGGGGGAGGCGCGTAATAGCGCAGGGCGGGGGTCGTCGCGGTCTGCTGCTGCATGCGGTTCTCGGCCTCACCTTTCACCGCCGCGCCGCTCAGCGCGAGGGGGGAACAGAAGAGCAACAAGGCCGCCGTTG
>DATLHN010000319.1:0-8288 GCA_035539875.1 Armatimonadaceae bacterium | reverse complement strand
CCGCAGGGCGGCCTCGACGGCGTCGGCGAGGGCGAGGGCCATCCGCTCCTGGCCCTCGGCGGTCGCCAGCGCCGCCTCGTCGCGCGGGTTGGTCAGCACGCACATCTCCACCAGGACTACCGGGACCTCCGAGTGGATCGAGCCGGTGAGCGCGCCCTGCTTGCCGCCCACGTAGGTGTGGACGTCGGAGTGCAGGCCCTTGTCGGCGAGCATGCCGCTCAGGCCCCGCGCCAGGGCGCGGTGGAAGGGCGGGGCGACCCGCGCGGTCGCGGCCAGCACCTGTTTCGAGGGGCCGCGCTTTCCGTCCGCCGCCTTCCCCTGCCGGTCCGGGTAGAACGTCGCCGCGCCGCTGCCCGCGGCGGCGTCGCAGTGGAGCCGCACGAGCAGGTCCGCCCGGAAGGCGTTGGCGATGCGCGCCCGCTCTTTGTTGCGCACCATCTGCCGCTCGCTCCGCTTCGTGAGCGCGACCTGCTCACCGAGCGCGGGGCGACCGTCCAGACGAGGCCGACCTCCGTCAGCTTCTTCCCGCGCGTCCCGATGCCTACCTCGGACGGGTGGCCCGGGTCGATGCACACGCGCCTGCCCGCAAGTGACGGCGTTCCCGCTCCCTGTTGCCTCAAATACTCATCTCCGGAAAAAGATCGCGCAGCCGCGGCGCGAGGTATCGCGCTGCCCCGCCCCGGTGGGAGCGGGAGTTCTTCTCTTCGGGCGTCAACTCGGCGGCAGTCCGCGCGAAATCCGGCCCTGCGAGGAAGATCGGGTCGTAGCCGAAGCCGTTCGCCCCGCGGGGGGCGTGCGCGATGCGCCCCTCCATCGTCCCCTCGGCCTCGGCGGCGATGGCCCCGTCCGGCGCGGCGAGGGCGAACACGCAGACGTAGCGGGCCGTGCGCCGCTCATCCGGGACTCCTGATAGCTCCGCCAGCGTCTTCTCGATCCACTCCTTCGCGCCGGAGCCGGGACCGGCCCAGCGGGCGGAGTAGACGCCGGGCCTGCCGCCGAGCGCGTCGACCGCGATGCCCGAGTCGTCGGCGAGCGCCCACTGCCCGGTCGCCCGCGCGATGCCGCTAGCCTTCAGGCGGGCGTTCTCGGCGAACGTCTCGCCCGTCTCCTCCGGCATCGGGACCTCCGGATAGGCGTCCATGCCGACCATCTCCACGGGGACGTCCGCGAGCAGCGCCCGCATCTCTTCGACCTTGTGCGCGTTTCGCGTCGCCAGGACCAGCCGCGGCAGGCTCACAGCAGGTCCTCGATGGATTCGCGCTGCTTGCGCAGGAGGGCGTCCAGGCCGACCTGGGCGACGTCGAGCAGGCGGTTGAGACGGGCGCGGTCGTAGGGCTGCGCCTCGGCGGTGCCCTGTACCTCGATGTACTTGCCGGACGCCGTGCAGATGACGTTCATGTCCACGGCCGCCCGGTTGTCCTCGGCGGCGCACAGGTCGAGCATCTCCGTCCCCGCGACGACCCCGACGGAGACGGCGGCGACCGCCTCGCTGATGGGCATCCGCTTCAGCACGTTGGCGGCCCGCAGTTTCGCCAGCGCCTCGTACAGGGCGACGTACGCGCCGGTGACGCTGGCACAGCGGGTGCCGCCGTCCGCGCTGAGGACGTCGCAGTCGAGCGTGATCGTCCGCTCCCCGAGCGCCTTCATGTCCACGACGGGGCGCAGGCTGCGCCCGATCAGGCGCTGGATCTCCATCGTGCGGCCCGCGGGCCGGGCCTGCTCGCGCTGGTTGCGCTCCTTGCCCGAGCGGGGGAGCATGGCGTACTCCGCGGTCACCCAGCCCGAGCCCTGCCCCTTCATCCACATCGGGACGCGCTCCTCGACGGTCGCCGTGCAGATGACTTTGGTATCGCCCATGCTGATCAGGCAGGAGCCCTCGGCGAACTTCATGAACCCCCGCTCGATCTTCACCGGGCGCAGGTCCAGATTGCCGCGCCCGTCCACTCGATTGCCCGCTGCCATGCTGCGTCATGCCTCCCGCGATGGAATCATCGCCCGTCAGCGCGCGTTGGCGGGCGTCATCGCCCCACGCGCGCGCACGTCCTGACTTTTCGTCATTGTACGCGGTTTTCGGCGGAGTCGCGACGGAAGGGGCGGGCACGCGTCAGGCCGCGGGGGCGAGGGCGGCGGGAGCCGAAGGCACGGCGTGCAGGGTGCCGTCGGCCCGCCAGCGAAGGGCGTCCGGCCCGGCGAACCGCTCGCCCAGGATGACGCGCGCGCCGCGCCCGAACGCGTCCGGGTCGCCGGTCGTGAAGAGGCGAAGCCCGCCGCGACCCCGCGCGGCCGGGGCGTCCGACGGCGCGATGGCGGCGAAGAGATCGGCCGCGCGCCGCGCGACCGCCTCTCCGGTGTCGATCAGAACGACCCCTGGCCCGGCGACCGCCGCGATGAGCGCGCGCATCGCCGGGTAGTGCGTGCAGCCGAGGACGAGCGTGTCCGCCCCCCGCTCCAGCAGCGGCCGGATGTAGGACTCGGCGAGGGCGCGCGTCTCCGGGGCGTCGATGCGGTTCTGCTCCACGGCCTCGACGAAGCCGGGGCAGGGCTGGGTCAGGAACTCCACGCGTCCGTCGCCCCGGTGCCGTTCCAGGAGCGCCGCGAAGCGGGCGCTCGCCAGGGTGCCGACCGTCGCCAGGACGCCCACCTTGCCGGTCCGCGTGGCGGCGGCGGCGGGCTTGACCGCCGGTTCCATGGCGACCACCGGGGTCGGCGCGACGGCGGCGCGCACCGCCTCGGCGGCGGCGGCGGTGGCGGTGTTGCAGGCGATGACCAGACCCCGGCAGGAGAATTCGTCGAGCAGGTAGCGCGCCATGCCACGGGAGAGGGCGCGTATCTCCTCCTCAGAGCGGGCGCCGTAAGGGGCATTGGCCGTGTCGCCGACGTAGATTATCTGCTCGTCCGGCAGGCGGCGGCGCATCTCGCGGACCACGGTCAGCCCGCCCAGGCCCGAGTCGAAAACCCCGATGGGGGCGCGTCGGGATCGCTGCGGTTGCGGCGTCATCGCGGGGGCGCGCCTTCCGTCAGGACGCGCCCGGCGGCGGGGGCGTCTCGGCGTCCTGCGGCACGGTCAGGGGGTTGACCAGCTCCTTGCCGCCGCCGAGCGTCTCGATCTTCTTGCCCTCCACGAGGATCTGGACCTCGCGGACGGTGTCGAACTGGCCGAGGGTGGCGAGGACGGCGTTGATGACCAGCGCCTCCTGGGTCTCGCCCCCCTCGAAGCGGTCCTTGAACTCGGGGCTGAAGTCGACCGTCGCCAGGCCGTCGGCGATGTCCAGGGAGCGCACCTTCGTACCCTTCGGCAGCGGCGAGTCCGGCTGACCGACCATGTACTCCAGCGCGGCGGTCGCGGGACTTTGGGCCTTTTCCCCGCTGACCTCGATCTTCTTCGACTCCAGCCGGTCGCCGTCGGTGGCGTCGGAGACGACGTGGTAGACGACCACCGTCCGCTTCGCGCCCGGGGCGGCGGGCTCCCCGGTGTCGCCGGTGCGCGGCGGCGGGGAGACGATGGGCGGTGCCCCAGAGGGGGCCGGCGGCGTCGGCATGGCGGGCTTGCAGCCCGGCAGCGTCAGGAGAAATGCGCCCGCTCCGAGGACGGCAAGGGCTGCCCCGGCGGTCAGGGTGAACGGCAGACGGCGGTTGTTGGTTTTCACGGTATCTTCAGGTTACTCGATCCTGCCCGGAATTACGGCATGACCTGGGTCGGCGGGACCGCTTCGCCCGCCGCTTCCCCGGCGGCGGCGGGGGCGGTCGAGACCGCCGCCATGCCCCACGTCGCCGACGCCATGTCGCGCAGCGGGCCGCCGACCGGGGGAAGGGCGCTGACGCCGTCGTTGTCCCCGATGCCGCGCGGGTTCAGGAAGCGCGTGTCGACGTCCGGGTTGCCCTCGACGTAGTCGCGCAGGCCGTCGGAGATGGCGCGGGCGATCTTTTCCTGCATCGCCTTCTGGTTGAGCAGGGCGACGTCCGCGCCGTTGCTCATGTACCCACATTCCACCAGGACCGCCACCATCTGCGAGCGCCGCAGCACGGAAAGGCCGTCGCCGGGGTAGAGCTTGTAGTCCGAGCGCGCGCCCTTGGTGGGGATGCCGCCCATCTTATCGAAGCGGTCGGCGATGCACTGGGCCAGGGTACGCGACGAGGGGAGATTGGCGTGGTAGTAGACCGTCGAGCCGCGGACGCCGCCGCGCGCCGAGTCGGCGTGGATCGAAAGGAAGAAGTCGGCCCCGGCCCGGTTGGCGATGAAAGAGCGGTTGCCGAGCGTCACGAACGCGTCCGTGTCGCGGGTCATGATGACGTTGGCGTCCATCTCGCGCAGGTCTTCGGCCACCTTCCGGGCGACCGCCAGGTTGACGTTCTTCTCGTACGAGCCATTGACGCCGCGCGCGCCCGCGTCGCCGCCGCCGTGCCCGGCGTCCACGATGATCGTCTTGCCCGCGACCTTGCCGCCCGCCCCGCGCGGTAGTCCGAGGTCGATCACGAGGCCGCGGCCCGGTTCCATGCGTACCGAGAAGATGACCGAGCGGGTCAGGCTCAGGGCCAGCTGCGCCTGGGTCGCGCTCCGGGCGATCAGCTCCGCGCCGCGCAGGAACGGGTGCCGGGCGCTCTCCAGCCCGTCGCCCGCGCCCGCCGCCAGCGTGGCGTTCGGGAGGCTGAAGACGAGACGCCCGTCGCCCTGCGAGGGGACGGCGGAGGGGGCGCTGCCCGCGCGCAGGATGATGCGCGCCTGCGTGTCGCTGACCTTCTCGAAGGCGACCGCGCGGATGAGCGTCGGGGGAGGCGGGGCCTTCTGGGAAGACGGCTTGCCGCTGGAGGCGGTCCGCACGGCAGGCACCGCGCCCGGAGAGGCGGGCTTGTTCGTGATGACGATCGGCTTCTGGCGGGCGATCTGGGTGGTGGGGACCGGGTTAAGCACCATCTGGGCGACCGGCCGGTCGCCGGCCAGGGAGAGGAACGCCGCGGGGTTCCTGGTCTCCAGGACCACCCGGGCGACGTCCTCCTGGAACTGGCCCGACCGCGCCTTATCGACGTTGGGGTCGGCCAGGGACAGCGTCTTAGGCAGCGCGCCCACCTCGGCCGCGGGCACATCGATGATGACGAGCCGGTTGCCGTTCGTGGACGTGATCTTCGGGGTGACCGGGAAACTGGCCTGGATGCGGAGCTGGCCGCCCAGCATCTGGACGTCGGTCAGCACGGCGCGCACGTGCAGCGTGCCCGTCTTCTGGTCGAACTGGCACTTGCCGCCCAGCCCTTCGATCGTCTTTACGGCGGGCACGAAGAGGCCGGTCCGTTCGCCGCCCTCGGGGGCGGGGCGCAGGCCGACCGTGACGCTCTTGCCGGTCTCGTTGACCAGGAAGGTCGCGGTGCCGTCCTTCTCGTCCACGATGTGCGTGACGCCGAGCGGAGCAAGAGCCTCCGGGGCGACGTATGCCTCGCCGTCCGCCGGGTCGCGGAACGCCTCCCGCTTCGCGGGGGCGGCCAGGGTCGCCGACCCGAAGACGACTCGCAGGGGGCCGTTCGCCGCGGAGGGCAGGATCTCGGTCCGCTGGGACGGCGTCCTGCCCGTCTCGGCCGCGAGGCGGACCTGCTGCGCCTGCGCCCGGAGCGGAGTAGCGCCGATCAGGGCGAAACTCGCCGCGAACGTAGCGGCGGCGGCGGCGGTGAGAGCCATCGGGCGGCGGGAGCCCGGCAGATATCGAACAAGCGTCACGTCCAGTGCGTGCAGCAGGGGGGGGCGCATTGAGCCTTTTCCTGTCTTCCTAACCGCGGGCGGCATCCGGCGCTGTGCGCGCTCAGTGCGGCCTCGGGCGGTCGTGGTGTCTTGGCGGGCGTATACCGGTTCAGAGCCGACGAAGAGTGCGCGCCTCGCGGAGGCGAACCCTTACCGGAGATGGTCGGCGCGTCGCTGTCTTTTTTGAAGCATGTCGGTTCAGAAATGCTTCAACATTTGTCGATGCCGGTCAGAAACCGGCAAACCGTATGTGCCTCGGTATCTCTCAGGATACCAGAGGATAAGGCAAAAACGGCGGTTCCGGAACATTTCGTGACCGGAGGCGCGTTTCCCGACGGGCGAAATAGGGAAAGGCGCCGTCCGGGAGGGGCCTCCCGAACAGCGCCTTGAGCCTTCACCGATCCTTAACTAATGGAGGCGGGCGGACTCGAACCGCCGTCCGAAACCAGTGTAAGATAAGCGTCTACGAGCATAGCGCGATGTTTTGAATGTCCCGCGTCCGGCGCCCATCGGCAGGCTCCGTCCACGGTGATCGCATTAGTTTCCCCGGGCGCTATGCGCGTCGCGCTCGGGTAGCGGAGCTTGTTTTAGCCGGACAGGGGCCATTCCGCGAGTACCCTGTCCGACGGCCATCTTAGTTGTTTAGACTAAGCGGCGAGCGCAACGGTGTTAGCGTTGCGCGCGGTAGCGAAGTTGTTGTTCGCGTTTGTTTTTTTGCCGCTTTTTACGAGGCCTGCGGCGCCTCGGCTCGCAACTTATCCCGACTGTGTCCCGTCTACTCCAATCGCCCCCAGGACACTGATATTATACCACATTCGGGCTCGCGGCGGGCGCTTCCCGGATCTGCGTCTCGTCCTCCTCGGCCTCGCCCACCATCTCGCCCGTCACCTGGAAGACCAGCCGCTCCGCGATGGCGACGCAGTGGTCGCTCACCCGCTCGAGATAGTGCGTCACGAACATTAGATGGGTAGCCAGAGGGATGACCGCCGGGTTCTCCTGCATGGCCGCCTCCAGCTGACGGCGCATGCGGCGGTAGAGCGTGTCCACCGCGTCGTCGGCCTCGATGACCCGGTGCGCCCGCGCGGTGTCCTCGTGGACGATGGACTCCAGCGCCTCGTGGATCATGGAGCGCACGTGCTGGCCCAGCAGCGGCAGGTCCACGATGGGCTGGTAGATCACCGCCTCGCGGGCCATGCGCTGCGTGATGCGGGCGATGTTGACCGCGTGGTCCCCGATCCGCTCGACGTCGCTCGCGGCCTTGAAGACGGTGGCGACGAAGCGCAGGTCCGCCGCCACCACCGGCTGCTGGGTCGCGAAGACCACCAGCGCCTTCTGCTCGATGTCGGCCTCGCGGCGGTCTACGGTGTCGTCGCGCAGGAGGATCGCCTCGGCGGCGGCGGTGTCGCCCGTCTCCAGAGCCGCGATGGCGTCGCGGATCATCTCCTCCGCCTCGAAGCCCATCGCGAGCAGGGTCTCGTGCAGTCCGGCGAGGAGCGCCGCGAACCGGTGCCTACGTGTCGTTCCCAAGACGCGCAACCCCCTTCCCCGTCAATTCCAGCACAATCGTAAAGTTGAACGCCTATCGAATCATACCGCCGGGGGCGTGCGGTGTCAAACGGCGCACGGTCGGTAGTGTCAGCGCGGGCGCGGGCTTCAGCCGGGCGGGGAAGCGGAACCGGCGGCGGCGGCAGCAGAGGCGGCAGCGAGGTCGCGCATCCCCGCCCACTCCTTCCAGATGTCCGTCATGCACTCCCAGTGGTACTTTTCGTGGTCCACGTGCATCAGGCGGAAGAAGATCGCGTAGCGGACGTCGGGCGAGACGTTGCCCGCGATTCCGTGTCCGATCTGGTAGTGGACCAGCGCGGCGTCGCCCGCTCGCCCGGTGAACTGCTCCGGCTCCGGCAGGTCTACCTGCGGCATCCCCTCCAGGAGCGACTGCGGGCCGCGCTCCCGGAAGTACGTCTCGTACAGGCGGTGCGTCCCCGGCCAGACGGTGAAGTTGCCCATGTAGGGCCGGGGCACGTCGGACAGGAAGACTCCCACGAGCGCCGTGAAGTTGGCGATGGTGCCCTCGGGGACGCCGTTCGTGGGCGAGTACATGCCGTCGATGTGCGGGCGCGGCGGGCGGGGCGTCTCCCCCGCCTCCTCGATCGCCGGGAAGCGCAGGGCGATCTGCCCGCCGGTCACGGGGCGCACCTTGCCCGCGCCGATGAACGCCTCCGCGACGTCCTTGATCGGCGTGGCGTTGTACAGGTCGGTGATCGGCGCGGTCTGCCCGAGGCCGGGGCAGTAGGTCTGCGCCCGGTACTTCGTCAGTTCGTTCGGGTCGATGCCCTTCTCGCCGATGTAGGCATTGATCGCGCGCCGGGCGCGCGCCACCACGTCCGGCGGCACGATCCCGGGCAGTTTGAGGATGCCGCGCTCGTAGAACTCGCGCTTCTGTTCGTCGGTGAGGGTGACGGGGCCTTGCATCTGGTTTCGCCTCGGTGCGATGAGTTGGATATAGCCTGCCTTTACCCCGGTGGGCGGCAAAATCCTCCCGCCCGCCGATCACCCGCCCAAC
>DATLHN010000318.1:0-12015 GCA_035539875.1 Armatimonadaceae bacterium | reverse complement strand
GGGCGGGGGTGGGTCGGCTCCTGCGCACGGACGAGCCCGTCGCCGGATACGCCGCGCATCTGATCGCCTCGGCGGGCCCCGCGCGACTCGACGGCCTGCGACTGGTCCTGGACTGCGCGAACGGCGCGGCCTCGTACCTTGCAGGCGAGGTCTTCACCGCGCTGGGGGCGCACGTGGAGATGATCGCCTGTGAACCCGACGGCCTGAACATCAACCTCGATTGCGGTTCCCTCCACCCGGAGCGGATGGCGCAGCGGGTCCGGGATACGGGAGCGGACGCGGGAGTCGCTTTTGACGGCGACGCAGACCGGGCGATCCTCGCGGACGGGACCGGGGCGATCTTCGACGGGGACCGGGTACTCTGCTCCGCGGGAATACACCGGGCCGGGCGCGGACTCCTCCCCGGCCGCGTCGTGGTAGGTACCATCATGAGTAACCTCGGGCTGGAGGAGGCGCTGCTGCGGTACGAAATCCGGCTCGTGCGCGCGCCGGTCGGCGACCGATATGTCACCGCCGCCATGAACGAGTACGGGGCGGCGCTCGGCGGCGAGAAGTCGGGCCATATCCTTTTTCCGGACATTTCCGCGACGGGAGACGGCATCCTTACGGCCATACAGACGCTCCGGCTGTGCGTAGAGTCCGGGCGCTCGCTCGCGGAGTGGTCGCAGGAGATGCGCGAATTTCCGCAGCGTCTCGTCAGCGTCCGCGTGCGAGAGCGCGACGGCTGGAGCCAGAACGCCGCCATCGTGGGGGCGATCCACGCCGCCGAGGCGCGCCTGGGCGACCGGGGGCGCATCAACGTCCGCCCGTCCGGGACGGAGAAGCTCATCCGGGTGATGGTGGAAGGCCCCGAGGCCGACGAAGTCGAGTCGGTAGTCCAGGAAGTCGCGGGGGTCATCCGCGCGGAGATCGGCGCTTGACCGGGGAGGCTACGCCCGCTTGCTGCTCGCGATAGACATCGGCAACACGAACACGACCCTCGGACTGTTCGAAGGGGACACCCTCGTCGCGGACTTCCGGATGCGCTCGGTGCGGGACCGCACGGCGGACGAGTACGCCGCGCTGCTGGCATCGCTGCTGCTGACGCGCGGGGCGAGCCTGAAGAGCGTCACCGGGGTAGCAATGGCCTACGTGGTCCCTCCGGTCGGCGACGCCCTGCGTGACCTGGCCCACCGGCACCTCGGCGTCGACCCGCTCGTCGTGACGTCGGAGACGCCGACGGGCCTGGAGATTCGGTACGTGCCGCCGACGGCGGTCGGCGCGGACCGCGTCGTGAACGCGCTCGCGGCGTGGGAGCTGTTCGCCCGCCCCTCGTCGGAGTCGGCGCGCCCCGCGTGCGTCGTCGTGGACTACGGCACGGCCACGACGCTCGACGCGGTCTCGCCGAACGCCGAGTACCTGGGCGGCGCGATCCTCCCCGGCATCGGCGTCTCGATGGACGCGCTGTTCTCGCACGCCGCGCTGCTCTCGCGCGTGGAACTCTCCGAACCGGCCGCGGCCATCGGGCAGAACACCGCCGACGCCCTGCGCTCGGGCATCCTTTACGGCTTCGCGGCGCAGACGGACGGGATGGTCCGTCGCTTCGCCGCCGAGCTCTCCGCGGGCGGCGCGGAGGTGCGCGTCATCGCGACTGGCGGCATCGCGCCTCTCATCGCGCCGTACACCGAGACGATCGAAGTCGTGGACGTAAACCTCACGCTGACGGGACTGCGCCTGCTATGGGAACGGAACCGACAGTCGTAGGCGGCGCACCGTCCCTCGTTCAGGCGTTCCTCGCCGGGAGGAGCCCGCGCACCCTGTGCGCCTACCGCGACGACCTCGCGCAGTTCGCGGCGTTCGCCGGGGCGTCCAGCCCCGAGGAAGCCGCGGCGCGCCTCCTCTCGGGCGGCCCGGGACTCGCGAACGCGCTGACCCTGGGTTACCGCAACCACCTGCGCGACCGCGGCCTGCAGGCGGCGTCCGTGAACCGCCGCCTGGCGGCGATCCGCTCCCTCGTCAAACTCGCGCGCACCCTCGGCCTGGTGACCTGGGGGTTGGAGGTGTCGGGGCTGCCCGCCGAAGCCTACCGCGACACGCGGGGACCCGGCGCGGAGGGGGTGCGCAAGCTGCTGGATACCACGGCAGGAGAGGGGCCGCGCGAGCGGCGCGACCGCGCCGTCCTGCGCCTCCTCTTCGACCTCGGCCTGCGCCGGGGCGAGGTCGCCTCACTCGACTTCGCCGACCTGGACCTCGGGCGCGGCACGCTGAGCGTGCTCGGCAAGGGACGCGCGGCGCGCACCCTCCTTACCCTCGCCCCGGCCACCGCCACGGCGCTGGAGCAGTGGTGCGCCGCCCGGGGCGGGGAACCGGGGCCGCTCTTCGTCAACTTCGACCGCGCCCGCAAGGGTGCGGACCGGCGGCTGACGGCGAGCGGCGTGTACAAACTCGTCCGGGCGCGGGGCGAGCAGGCGGGCATCAAAGTCGCGCCGCACGGCATCCGGCACACCGCCATCACCGAGGCGTGCAAGGCGGCGCAGGCGGCGGGCATCGGCCTCGAAGAGGTGCTGGACTTCTCCCGCCACCGCGACGTCAAGGTCCTGATGATCTACCGGGACCGCGAGCGAAACGTCCAGGGGGCGTTAGCGGCGCTGGTAGCCGGTACGGCCGAGACTACGCCGGGCGGAACAGCAGACACGCGTTGATGCCGCCGAAGCCGAAAGTGTTGGCGAGGATGGGGCCCGGCGTGAACGGGCGCGGTCCGTCCGTCGTCAGGTTCAGGTCGCACTCCGGGTCGCGCGTGAGAACGTTGATCGTCGGAGGCAGGACCCCGGTCGCGATGGCCTGGCAGCAGAGGGCGGCCTCGAACGCGCCGGTAGCGCCCAGCGCGTGCCCGTGCATCGCCTTGGTGCCGAAGACGGGCACGCGCTGGGCGTTTTCCTCGCCGACCGCGGTCTTTATCGCCCGCGTCTCCGTCGAGTCGTTCAGTGGGGTCGAAGAGCCGTGCGCCTTGACCGCCGCCAACTCCTCCGGCGCAACGCCCGCCTGCTCCAGCGCGAGGCGCATGGCGCGGGCGGCGCACGCGGCGTCCGGGCGCGGCGCGGTCATGTGATGCGCGTCGTTGGTCAGCGCGTAGCTCGCCAGCTCCGCGTAGACGCGCGCGCCGCGCTTTTCCGCGTGGGACTTCCGCTCCAGCACCAGCATCGCCGCGCCCTCCGCCATTACAAAGCCGTCTCGGTCCCGGTCGAACGCGCGCGAGGCGGTCGCGGGGTCGTCGTTGCGCTGGCTCATCGCCCGTATCAGCGCGAACGCGCCGAAGGCGAGCGGCGAGAGGGTCGCCTCGGAGCCGCCCGCGATCATGACGTCCGCCTCGCCGCGGCGCAGGTAGTGGAGCGCGTTGCCGAGCGCGATGGCCGCGGAGGCGCACGAGTCGCCGTTCGCGGTCGCAGGACCGGTGAACCCGAACTCGATGGCGACGTTGCACGACGCGGCCCCGGCGTAGATCGCGAGGGCGAGCAGGGGCGAAACGCCCTTCAATCCCTTTTCGACGTACGCCCCGTGCTGGCTCTCGGCGAAAGAGATGCCGCCGAGGGCCGTGCCGACGCACACCCCCACCCGCTCGCTTGGCAGCGCGGACGGCTCCAGGTCGGCGTCCTGCAGTGCCATCTTGGCCGTTGCGACGGCGAACTGCGAGTAGCGGTCGAGGCGGCGGACCTGCTTGGCGTCGAGGTGGTCGCGCGGGTCGAAATAGCTTACCTCGGCGGCGACGTGGGTGATGAAGGGCGTGGGGTCGAAGCCGCGGACGCGGTCGACGGCGGACCTGCCCGACAGCGCGCCGCGCCAGAGTCCGTCCGCGCCACTCCCGATCGGCGTGATCGCCCCGATTCCCGTGACCACCACGGGCTCACTTTCCGAAGGCTGCATCGCCTGCCTCGCTTTCCGCGATCTCTTTGATGCGCGCCAGCGTCCTGCCGGCGATGTCATGAACGAAGTACCCGCCGACGACGTGGCGAGCGAACCAGTCGGTCAGCAGGGGGAGGGGGAAACTGAGGTCGTGGGATATGGTGACGCTCACGCCGTTGCGACCGTCGACGACGGTGGGCGAAAGCGTCCACTCGACGTACATGCCGCGCGTGACGCCGCCCGTGTGGAAGAAGACGATCCGGTTTTCCTCCGGGAGTACGACCTGCGAGGTGCGCCAGCGGACCGGAAAGGCGTCTCGGCGGGCGGCCATCTCGGCCTGCTTGACGCGTCCGTCGTCGGAGAGGACGCGCACCCAGCGGTAGTGTGGCAGAATCCGCGGCCAGGCGTCGATCGCCGCGCCGAGGGCGAAGACGCGCCCGGCGGGGGCGAAGATGACGATGCGATTCTCGGTCTGCATGCGGGTGTACCGGGATTGTACCCGTTACGGCACGGGCGCAGTCACCCGCCGCACGGAGTTGCCGTCCGACACGAAGCGCAGGTCCCCTTGCGCCTCGTCGGTGCGCAGCAGCTCGGCCCCGGTCGCGCGGACGCGCTCCAGCGTCTCCGAGTGGGGGAAGCCGTCGGGGTTCTCTCCGACGCTGATGACCGCGAAGCGGGGGGAGACGAGGCGGAGGAACTCCGAGGAGGAGGCCTGCCGGGTGCCGAAGTGGGCTACCCGGAGCCAGTCCGCCGACAGGTCGGGCGTCCGCGCCAGCAGCGCGAACTCCCCGCCCCGCTCCATCCCCCCGGCGAAGAGGAACCGCGTCTCGCCCCAGCGGACCGCGACGACGACCGAGTTGTTGGCCGAGACCGGTTCGGCCTGGGTGAAAGTCGCGGTCGGGGCGAGCACAGCGATGCGGACGCCGTCCAGGACGAACTCCTGACCGGCGCGCGCCAGGCGTACCGGCACCCGGTTCTGGCGCAGGAAGCGGCGGCAGTTCTCCTGCCACTCGTTGACGCGCTCACCGCCCGGCTCCATCGCCATCGAGACGGGGAACGTCTCCAGAAGCTCCTCCGCACCCCCGATGGCTTCGGGGTACGGGTAGGGGAGGATGAGCAGGTCGATCCGCTCGGCACCCGCGGCGCGCAGGGATTGGGCGACGACCGCCCCCTGTCCCGGCGGGCCGCCGCCGATGACGACGAACCGCCCCCCGGGCGTGCGGACCCACGCCGATTCGCCGTGGCCGACGTTGAGCGCGACCACTTCGACCTCGTTCCGGCGGGCCGCCGCGCCGCCGACACGCCCCTTGCCGAGGCTGAAGCCAAGGAGCATGGCGGCGGTGGACGCCAGGAGAAGGATCAGGACAGGAATCAGCCGCCGCACCCCGTGAGCCAAGTGGGAAACCTCCTGGGCAAGCTGGAGAAGAGGACCGGATTACGCGCGGCGCGCGGCGATGAAGTGCGCGTGACCGTCGGCGTTGAGCAGGACCGGCTCGGCCGCCGCTCCGGAGTCCCTCAGCTTCGCCGCGAACTCGTGCGGGTCCGCGGTGTTCTCCGCGAACAGACCCCAGTGCATCGGCAGGACCTGACGCGGGGCGACTTCGCCGGTGACGCGCACGGCGTCGTCGATGCTCATATTTCCCCAGCGCCCGTTGATGCAGATCGTCAGCAGGTCCGGGCCGTACCGGGCGGCGTCGCCGATGCCCTCGAAGTACTGCGTGTCCGCCGTGTGGTAGATCACCGGCCCCTGCTCGAACTCGAAGACCAGGCCGACGGAGTCCTCGGTATGCTCCGCGTGGACCGCGTGGACCGTAACCCCGGGCATCGTCACCGTCTCCCCGCGGTTGAGCGTCCGCACGCGCGGGCATTCGATGCCGAGGCGCGACAGGTGCGCCGCCGACGCGGGCGGCGCGTAGATCGGCGCGTGGGGGTTCGCGGAAGTGAGATGGGGCAGCGTCTCCGGGTCGGTGTGGTCGGTGTGGTCGTGGGTCAGGAAGATCGCCGACACCCGCAGCGCGCCGGGCACGACCGGGGTGGGGAAGAGCCGCCGCGGCCCCCCCGACTTTCCGACCGAGTCGGACAGGTAGGGATCGACTGCGATCGGGCCACTGGCGGCCCCTTCGAAGACGAAGCTCCCCTGCCCCAGCCACCAGACGTCCACGGTGCCCGGTTCAAGGGGCATCGCGAAGCGCGTCTCGCTCATTTCTCGCTCCTCCGGCCACCCTCGGTGAGGTGGTAGGAAAGGACCGCCAGCTCCTGGACGAAGGACACGTTGCGCACGATGACGTGCCGCGGTACGCGCAGGATCACGGGCGCGAAGTTGAGGAACGCGCGCACCCCGTTCTCGATGGCCGTCTCCGCGACCTGCTGCGCCGCCGCCGCCGGAACCGCGATTATCGCCATGCGCGCGCCGACCGCCTCGTTGACCTCTCCGAGGCGTTTGATGTCGAGGATGTCCATTCCGCCCCCGAGCCGCTTTCCGATCTTGCGGGCGTCGTTATCGAAGGCGGCGACGACGTGAAACTTGTGCTCCTCGAGGCCCGGGTAGCCGACGAGCGCCGAGCCGAGGTTGCCCGCGCCGATGAGGAGAATGGGCTGGAGCTTGTGGATCTTGAGGATGCGCGCGATGCTGCTCTCCAGCTCGGACACGTTGTAGCCGACGCCGGGCTTGCCGAACTCGCCGAAGTAGGAGAGGTCCTTGCGGAACTGGGCGGCGTTGACGCCGGTCTGACGTTCGATCTCCGCGGACGAGATCGTATCGATCCCCGCCGCCCCCAGGTCTATCAGGCAGCGCAGGTAGGTCGTCAGCCGCTCCAGTGTCGGTATCGGGACCTTTCCGTTGCTGCCGCTGCTGTCTGCGGCCTCGAACACTTCCCCTTCACTCTCTTCCGACGTCGCCGTCTCGGGCATACAAGCATTATACCGTCGGGATTAGACGTGGCGTGCCCGGTTTTACCCCGACCGCCGCGTCAAAACAGGAGGGCGAGCTGGTCGCGGTGTATAAGCTCGGGGTAGGGGACGGGCTCGCGTCCCAGCAACTCCGGCAGTCGCGGAGTGGGACAGCCCGCGATGCGGCGCGCCTCCGACGCCCCGTAGCGGCTCAGCCCCCGCGCGAAGACCTCGCCGGTCGTCTCCTCCCGGACCGCAACGAGATCGCCCTCGGCGAACTCGCCCTCGACGCCGACGACGCCGACGGGCAGCAGCGAACGTCCCTCCTCTTCGAGGACGCGCCGCGCGCAGACGTTGACGACGAGCGTGCCGCGGGGCTCGCCCGCGCCCCAGGCGAGCCACCGCTTGCGCGCGGGGACGCGCCTGGTGGAGGGCGCGAAAAAGGTGCCGCATCCCTCCGTGCCGGCGATACAATCGGCCAGGACGTGCGGCCTGCGCCCGTTCGCGATCCAGAGGCACGCGCCGGACCCGGTGGCGATGCGCGCGGCGTTCAGCTTCGTCCGCATCCCGCCCGTGCCGCCGGGCGTGCCCGCGCCGCCCGCCATCGCCATGACGGCGTCGTCCAGCTTTTCGACGCGCGCGAGCAGGCGCGCGTCCGGGAACTCCGCCGGGTCGGCGTTGTAGAGGCCGTTCACGTCGGAGAGGAGCAGTAGCGCGTCCCCGTCTATGAGCAGGGTGACCAGGGCGGCGAGCGTGTCGTTGTCGCCGACCTTGATCTCATCGACGGCGACGGTGTCGTTCTCGTTCACTATAGGGAGCGCGCCGTTCGCGAACAATGCCTCGAACGTGTTGCGGGCGTTGACGTAGCGCGAGCGTACGTGCAGGTCGTCGCGGGTGAGGAGCACCTGCCCGACCGCGATCCCGTAGTTGGCGAATATGTCGCCGTAGAGGCTCATGAGGACGCCCTGGCCGACGCTCGCCGCCGCCTGTTTTCCGGGGATCGTCCGCGGGCGCTCTTCCAGCCCGAGGCGGGCCATGCCGGCGCGGATCGCGCCGGACGTGACCAGCACCACCTGGCGGCCGCGCTCGCGCTCCTGCGCGATCTGGGCCGCCAGCGAGTTGAGGAACACTCTGTCCGGCCCGCCCGTGCGCGGGTCGGTCAGCGTCGACGTGCCGATCTTGACGACGACCCGCTTCATGCCGCGGCGTCCGCCTCCTCTTCTTCGTCCGTCGCCGCCCGCTCAGGGTCTTCGTCTTCGAGGTAGTCGAACTCGACGTCGCGGATGCGGACGCTGTCGCCCTCCTCCGCGCCGAACTCCTTCAGCTTGTTGAAGACGCCCCAGCGCTCCAGCTGGCGCTGGAGGCGGCGCACCGCGACCTCGTTCTCCATGTCCGTCATCGCGACGACGCGCTCGATCCCCTTGCCGGAGACGACGAGGACGCCGTCGCCGCCGCGCTCGACCGTGAAGCGGCGCGGGTCGTCCTCGCCGGACCGCTTCGAGGAGAGCGTAATGCGCAGCGGGCCGTCGACGCTCGCGGCCTCCTTGGGCGGCATCTTCTCCAGCAGGCCCCACAGGTGGTAGACGAGGGCCTCGACGTTCTCGCCGGTCACGCTGGAGACGGGAAAGACTTTCAGGCCCAACCCCTCGAAGTGGCGGACAAACGGCTCCAGCGCTTCGCGGTCGGGGAGAATGTCGGTGCGCGAGAGCACGATCACCTGCGGGAGCTTCGCCAGGTCCTCGCTGAACGCCACTAGCTCCCGGTTGATGACCTCAAAGTCGTTCAGCGGGTCGCGACCGGTCATCCCGGAGACGTCCACCAGGTGGACGAGGAGGCGGGTGCGCTCCAGGTGCTTGAGGAACTGGACTCCGAGGCCGGCCCCCTCGGACGCGTTCTCGATCAGCCCCGGGATGTCGGCCATGACGAAGTTGCGTTCCTCGTCGACGCGGACGACGCCGAGGTTCGGGATGAGCGTCGTGAACGGGTAGTCCGCTATTTTCGGCTTCGCCGCCGACACGCGCGAGAGCAGGGTGGACTTGCCGACGTTCGGGAAGCCGAGCAGTCCGACGTCCGCGAGCAGCTTGAGCTCCATGCGCACCATTCGCTCGTCGCCCGGCTCGCCCTTCTCCGCGAACATGGGGGCTTGCTGGACGCTGGAGACGAAGTGCGCATTGCCCTTGCCGCCGCGCCCGCCCAGGGCTAGCGCCTCGCGCTGCGGGAAGTGGACGAGGTCGGCGAGCACTTCCCCCGTCGCGGCGTCCCGCACCTGCGTCCCGATCGGGACCTTCAGGACGACGTCCTGGCCGTCCTTGCCGGACTGGTTGCCGGTCGTGCCGTCGCCGCCGCGCTGCGCCTTGTAGACCTTGCCGAACCGGTACTCGATCAGCGTGGAGACGTTCGGGTCGGTTTCGAGGTAGACGGTGCCGCCGCGCCCGCCGTCACCGCCGTTCGGGCCGCCGCGGGGGACGTGCTTTTCCCGGCGGAACGTGACCGATCCGTTACCGCCGTCGCCCGCTTTCAGTACGACCTCGACCTCGTCGATGAAGATAGACATGCCTGCTGCACCACCCTTACCCCGGCCGCGCCCGTACCCCGCCGACCGGCGCAAACCGAAAAGGCCCGGACTGCGTCAGGCAGCCGGGCCTCGGAAATCGGAAAACCGGAGCTACGCGGCGGCGGGGACCGCCGCGGCTTCCGCCGTCTCCGCCCCGGCTTCGGCCGGCGCGGCAGCGTACGGGCTCTCCGGGTAAACGCTCACGCGGCGATTCGCCTTGTGGCCCTCGAACTTGACGTACCCATCGATCTTCGCGAACAGCGTGAAGTCGCGGCCCATGCCGACGTTTCGGCCCGGGTCGAACTCGCTGCCGCGCTGGCGAACGATGATAGAACCGGACGTCACGTACTCGCCCGCGAACTCCTTGACCCCGAGCATCTTCGGGTTCGAGTCACGGCCGTTGCGCGAAGAACCAACACCCTTTTTATGTGCCATCGTTTCTCAAAAGCTCCCTGCGATTACGCCTCGATCTTGTCGATCCGGACGTGCGTCTCTAACTGCCGATGGCCGTAGTGGCGCTGATGGTTCTTGACCTTGATGTAGGTGAAGCCGTGGATCTTCTTGCCCTTGCCCTGGCGGACAATGGTACCCGAGATCCTGGCGCCTTCCACGGTCGGAGAACCGAACTTGGGCGCGTCGCCGCCGAGGAACAGGACCTCGCCGAGCGTCACCGCGTCGCCGACGCTGCCGTCCATCTTCTCGACGATGACCGTATCGTTTTCCTGAACGCGGTACTGCTTGCCGCCCGCACGAACTATCGCGTACATTTTCTTATCTTCCGCCTTGGTTTAGACAACGGCAAATATCTTATCACGCGCGCGGCACCCTGTCAACCGGGGGCGCTCGCTCGCCTTGACACGCCCCGTGTCGGATGCTATTTTGGGTCTATGCGTCCCAAACTGCTCACGCCACGCAACTTCATCCTCGTCCTGGTCGCCGCTCTGATTATAATAGGATTCTATCGCTGGATCGCCTCCGGCGGTAGGCTCTTCGGCATCGGAGAGGTCGCGAGCACGGCGGGCAAGGTCCTCTTCGTCTCCGACCGCAAGGACGCGAAGACGGCCCTCTATATGATGGACGGCAAAGAAGGGGCGGCGGAGGCGGTCCCGATCACCGCCGACGGCGGGGGCAGCAGCGACGCCGAACCCGCTTGGTCGCCGGACGGGGGGCAGATCGCATTCACTTCCGACCGCACGGGCGCGGTGCGTCAGGTGTTCGTGGTCAACGCCGCCGCGGGGCAGAGGATCGTCAACCGGACGAACACGTCCGCGACCAAGGAGGCCCCGGCCTTCGGGGCGGACGGCTTCCTGTACTTCCTCGACGGCGGGAAGATCGCCCGCATCAGCCTGACGTCACCCGAGACCGAGGCGGTATTCCCCACGGCCATGCAGAAGAAGGACGAACTGGCCAGCATCTTCGCCTCCGGCGGCATCGTGCGCTACGCCGTCTCGGAGGACGGAAGCCGGATCGCGTCGGTGGTCAAGCTGGAGCAGGGCGAAGCGCTCATCCTCTACTATCCCCGCGACCACGTGGTCGCCCTCGGCGGATTCGCGCGCCGCATCGCCGTGCGCGAGTCGGCGGGCGGGCTCCTGGTAGGTCTCTTCGGCGGGCGTCCGACGACGCCGACTAACCCCGAGACCGGTGTATCCCTGCCGCCGCAGGCGGTTCCGCTCTTTATCCCCGAGCAGCTTCCCAAGGCCGCCGACCAGGCCGTCTGGCCGATCTCGGCGTCGGACGAGAACTATTTCGTGAGGATCGACAGCGAGGGCAAGTTTGAGGTGCTGGGGCAGATGCCGCCCGAGATGAAGCCGAACGACCTCGCGCTCTCCCCGGACGGCAAGATCGCGGTCGTGACGGCGGACGAGGGGAACGTGCCGGGCGTCTTCCTGCTGTCGCTGGACGGCTCGGGAACCAGCGGGCCGATCCATAACGTGCCCGCGCGCGAACCGTCGATCTCGCCGGACGGCAAGCAGGTCGCCTACGTCTCCGGCAAGGACGTCTTCGTCGCTCCGACCGAGACGAACGCGACCCCGGTCAACCTGACGAAGGGGGCGGGGACCAACACGTCGCCTCTCTGGTCCCCGCGCGCCGTCGTCGCAGCGGCGGAGTAGTTCGCGCTACGGCCCGTACCTCGACGCGGCGGCGGGCGGCATCCATCGGACGCTCCCATCGGCGAACAAAATGTTGTTTCCCGGCTTGCTGCGGCTTCCATGGCGGCCCTTGCCGCCCGCCAGGCTGGTCCCCGGGTCGTTCGCGTTGCGCCCGAGGTCGTCCGAATCGTACACCATCGTTACCTGGCCCGAATTGGCGATCTTCGACTGCGTCCTTCCGGAAACCCGCGAATCGAATGCGTACCCGAAGACGCCGGAGTTCGCGGCGGACCCGCCGCCAGACACGGACGGGCACTGTCGGGTCGTCGCCGCCGAACTCCCTATGTACGGGTCCGTCAGGTCCATCCAGCGAGCCGCGGGCGGAAGTCTGTCGTCGTAGTCCTGCGCGTACATCAGGATCGCCAGCCCCTGCTGCTTCAGATTGGACGCACAGGTCGCCTGCCTTGCCTTCTCCCGTGCCTGGGCGAAGACCGGGAAAAGAATGGCGGCGAGTATCGGAACGCCGATAAAGGCGCACCCTCCGCACCCGGCTATCATCCACGCCCACCACGGCGTTCCCGGGCGGCGGGGCGGCCCGTACGG
>DATLHN010000317.1:0-13813 GCA_035539875.1 Armatimonadaceae bacterium | reverse complement strand
GGAGACGTTCGACCATGAGCGCGGACGCTTCACCTGGACGCGCCTGCGGGCGCGCAAAGACGGCGGCGACGGGGTCTGGCGCGGCGAGGCGGTCCGCGAGAAGGGCGACGGCCCCTTCTCCTACGGCGACATCACCTGGCGGTTCTTCCGCCCCTGACCGACCCGCGACCCGAGTAAGCAAAGGAACGGCGATGCGACGAAATCGTCTGCTTTTACTTGCCGCGACGGCGGCGGCAGCGGTCGCCCTGGCGGCGGCGGGACTCCACGCGGCGGAGCGGCGGGACGCGGGAAACGAGTCCCGGTTGTGGCGGCAGTTCGCGGAGGCGAAGAGGACGGGCGCGGAGCCGACGCTGCCGGACTTCTCGTTCGCGGGCTACCACGGCGGGGTAGACGCCATCCCGGACGTGAAGGGACCGGTCTTCGACGTCACGAAGTACGGCGCGAAAGGCGACGGCAGGGCGGACGACCAGGCCGCGATCCAGAAGGCGATCGACGCGGCGGAGGCGGCGGGCGGCGGGGTCGTGTTCCTGCCCCCCGGCACCTATCGCGTGAACGCCGACCCGGCGAACCGTCGCCCGATCCGCGTCAAGAAGGGCGGCATCGTCCTGCGCGGCAGCGGGGCGACGAAGGGAGGGACGGTCGTCTTCATCGACGAGCCGACGCTCGTCAAGAAGAGCGGCGGCGAGGGCGAGGGCGAGCCCGACTGGATGCTCCAGATACGGCCCGAGGACGGCGGGAGCACGGAGAAGCTGGCGGGCGTCACCGGCGACACGCCGCGCGAGGGCTTCACCCTCACCGTGGACGACGCGTCGAAGATCAAGCCCGGGATGTGGGTGAGCCTGAACGCGAAGGGCAACGCCGTCGCGGCGCAGATGGTCGCGCCCTACCGCCTCGACGACCTGCCCAAGGAGTGGACGCGCGTCAAGGGGAACCAGCTCTACCTGCGCGAGCATCACCTGGTGACGGCGGTCGAGGGCAGCCGCGTCACCCTGCGCGAGCCGGTGAAGGCGGCGGTGCGGGCCGCGCACGGCTGGACCGTGAACGCCTACCCCAACATCGCCGAGGTCGGCGTCGAGGACATCTGTTTCCAGGGCGCGTGGGTCGGCAAGTTCATCCACCACCGCAGCTACATGGACGACAACGGGTGGTGCGCCCTCAAGATGCACGGCGTCGTGGACTCCTGGGTGCGCCGCTGCGCGTTCATCAACCTGAACGAGCACCTGGGCTTCGACTCGTGCGCCTACACTTCCGCGCTCCAGAACGTGCTGGCGGGCACGATGGGCCACTCTTCCGTCGGGACGCCGCGCCGCAGCACCGGCATGCTGATCGGCCTGAGCGAGGACGTGATGGAGCAGCAGACGAAGGACAGTACGCACGGCGTCGGCGCGGCGGGCAGCGCGGTCGGCACCGTTTTCTGGCGCTACACGATGCAGCCGGACCAGTCGTTCGACATGCACGGCAACTTCCCGTACGCCACCCTTTTCGACTCGGTGGTCGGCGGCAACCTCGCGGGCAGCGGCGGCCCGGTCGCGTCGTTCCCCAACCACCTCCAGAACTTCGTCGCCTGGAATTTCCGCCACACGAGCGTGCCCGCGCGCCTCAAGAGCCGGAACGGCAAGTACCGCTGGTGGGGAAGCCGCCCGAGCCTCGTCAAGCCCATCGTGGTGGGCATGCACGGCGCGCCCGTAACGGTGGACGCGGGCGAGGTGGGCGTCAGCGAGTCAACGGGCGCGCCGGTGGAGCCGGGCTCGCTCTACGAAGCGCAGCTCGCCCTCCGCTTCGGCGGAAAAGCCCCGGAGTGGGTCGCCACGGCGAAGCGCGACTGGGAGAAGATGCGCAAGAACCTTCCGGACTTCCCGCGCGGCGGGGACAACACGCCGGAGGTGGCGCGCCGCCGCGAGCAGATCATCCGGTGGACACTGGACACGCCGATGCGCAAGGAGCTGTTCGCGAAGGACGACCCGCGCGCCGCGCTCCTGAGGGAGTGGCCGACCCGCGACGGGAAGCCGTGGGTATCGACGCGGTGAGCCCCCGGCCGCTACCCCAGCAGGTGCCTGAGGTACCAGACGTTGATGCGGTGGTGCGTCTCGGCCTCGGGTGTTTCCACGATGACCGGGGTGCCCTCGGGGATGCGCGGGTCCGCGAGGAAGGCGGCGAAGCCCGCGTTGCCGATGCACCCGCCGCCTATGTGGGCGTGGCGGTCCGTGCGGGAGCCGAGCCCCTTGACGGCGTCGTTCGCGTGGATGCAGCAGAGCCGCTCGAAGCCGACGTTCTCGCCGAAGTCGTCCCAGGTCGCCTTCGCGGTCTCCGCCGTGCGCAGGTCGTAGCCCGCCACGAAGACGTGGCAGGTGTCCAGGCAGACGGAGATGCGGTCGGGCTGGTCGAGGCGCTCCAGTATCTTCGGGAACTGGTCGAAGCAGCCCCCGAGGCACGTCCCCTGCCCCGCCGTCGTCTCCAGGGCGACCCGCACCCGGTAGTTCGGGATCTGCTTGTGGAGCCAGTTCAGCGACTCCGCCAGCTTCTCGATGCCCGCCGCCTCGCCCGCGCCCGTGTGCGCCCCCATGTGCGTCACCACGTAGTCCAGGCCGAGCGCCTCGGCGCGCTCCATCTCGTGCAGGAACGCGCCGCGCGACTTCTCCAGCAGCGCCGGGTCCTGGGTCGCCAGGTTGATGAGGTAGGAGTCGTGCGCGATCAGGGGGTGGATGCCCGTCTTCTCGACCGCGCGCCGGAACGCGTGCGCCGCCTCGGGCTTGATCGGCGGCGCGCTCCACTGACGCGGCGACGCCGTGAAGAGCTGGACGCTGTCGCAGCCGATGGCCGCGCCCCGGGTCACGGCCTTGAAGAGCCCCCCGGCGGTCGGCATGTGCGCCCCGAAACGCAGTCGTGACACGGAGGTCAGTCCTTCCCCCTGGCGGGCAGTTCGCGCAGCAGGTTCGCCATCTCGATGGCCGCCCCGGCGGCCTCGGCCCCCTTGTTGCCCGCCTTGGTGCCCGCGCGCTCGATGGCCTGCTCGATGCTGTCGGTGGTCAGGATGCCGAAGGCGACCGGCACGCCGGAGGACATCATTGCCTGCCCGATGCCCTTGGTACACTCGCCCGCGATGTAGTCGAAGTGCGGCGTCGCGCCCCGGATCAGGCAGCCGAGGCAGATGACGGCGTCGTAGCGCCCGGCGTGCGCCATGCGCTGGGCGACCAGCGGCACCTCGAACGTGCCCGGCACGCGGGCGACGTCCACGTTCGCGTCCGTGTCGACCCCGTGCCGCTTGAGCGTGTCGAGAGCGCCGTCCAAAAGCCGCTCGGTAATGAATGCGTTCCACCGCGACACGACCACGCCCACGCGCAGCCCCGTCGCGACCAGATTTCCCTCGAAGTAGTTCGGCATATCCATTTTACGTTCGCTGCCGGGAGCGCGCTCTCCTGCCCCTCCCCATCCCGACACCCGGCCGCGGATATTTTCCACGCCCCTTGACAGCCGCGATTATCCGTGTCAGAATCCGGGCATACATTAACCGGTAAATCTTCCGCATTTACCGGTTAATACTAAACAGGTTCACCACCCAGCGAAGGGTACAGGCACGCGATGACGTTGAGAGATCGATTGCCCGCCGGGGCGGCGGTGGCGGGCGCGTTTCTTTTATTGGTTCCGCTCGCCTTCCTCACGGGCTGCGGCCCGAAGGAGGAGGAGCCGACCCCGACCGCCTCCGGAGGCGTCGCCCCGGCACCCGGCGCGACGCCCCAGGCCATGCCCTCGCTGCCCCCCGAGGTGCAGGTCGGACCGCCCAAGTAGGCCCCAGGAGATCCGAACGTCATGTCCCGAGCCCAGGGGGTTACCCTCTCCGACATCGCGGCGCGCACCGGCGTCTCGAAGGTGACCGTCTCCTACGTGCTCAACAACCGGCAGACGCGGGTGCGCATCAGCGACGCCACCCGCGAGCGCGTGCTGGCGACCGCCCGGGAGATGGGCTACCACCCGAACGCGCTGGCGCGCGCCCTCACCCGCAAGCGCACCGACACCATTACGCTGGTCATGCAGTCCCCGCAGGTCTTCCGGGGCGGGTCGGGCTTCATGACGGAGATGATGCACGGCGTGGTGGAGGCGGCGAACGCCCTCAACTTCGACCTGATGCTCCACACCCGGAGCGAGCCGGACGCCGAGGCGGAGGCGCGCGCGCTGACGGACGGCCGCTCCGACGGCGCGATCCTGCTGCGCGACCGGGACGACCCGCTCGCGGCGCGCCTGAGCGAGCGCGGCCACCCGTACGTCCTCGTCTTCAGCCGGTCTCAGGAGGTGTCGGACGCCTGGTTCGTTGACACGGACAACGTCTACGGCGGGCGCATCGCCGCGGAGCACCTGCTCGGCCTCGGGCACCGGCGCATCGGGTTCATAACCGGGTCGGCTCACTCGGCCGCCGTGGTGGACCGCCGGGCGGGATTCGTCGATGCCCTGCGCGACGCCGGGTGCGCCCCGCGACCGGAGTGGGAGGCGCGGATGCACTACGCGGGCGACGACGTCGCGCCGCTGCTGGCGATGATGCGCCGTCCCGCGGGCGAGCGCCCGACCGCCCTCTTCGCCTGGAGCGACGACGTGGCGCGACGCGCGATGAACGTCTTGCGCGACGAGTGCGGCCTCCGCGTGCCGGAGGACGTTTCGGTGATCGGCTTCGACGGCACGGAGGCGGTGGGCGAGCGCGGGAGCCGCCCCCGGCTCACCAGTGTCGCCCAGCCGATCGAGCGCATCGCGGCGCGCGGGGTCGAACTCCTCGCCGCCCGGGTAAATAACGACGACGTGGCGGGAGAGTCCCGGCAGGTGCTCTTCCCGCCCGCCCTGATCGAGCGCGACTCCTGCTGCCGCGCCCCCGTGGAATCCTGAATACGCAGATGAAGACGCTTCCAACGAGGGAGGAAACGATGTCTCTGAGTACGAACCGGCGCATGACCGCGCAATCCCGTTCGGCATTTACGCTTATCGAGCTGCTCGTAGTGATCGCCATCATAGCGATCCTCGCCGCCATCCTGTTCCCCGTCTTCGCGAAAGCCCGGGACAAGGCCCGGCAGACGGCCTGCTCCAGTAATCTGAAGCAGATCGGCACGGCGCTCATGATGTACGTCCAGGACTACGACGAGACGTTCCCGACCCGCTACGGCGCGGGCTGTCCGGGCGGCGTCGGCGACTGCGAGAACCAGAAGCAGCGCTCCTGGAAGAACATGCTGATGCCCTACATCAAGAGCTACGACGTCTTCCGGTGCCCGTCCAACCCGGCCGCCGAGGATGCCGACTCCATCGGGCGAAACGCCACCAACAAGGTCGGCACCTTTGCCGGTGGCTACTCCATGTGGCTGCCGGAGGGTCAGGCATTCGCCCTGGCACTCGGCCACGGCGCGGACATGCCGCAGCCACTCGCGGGCATCCCGGCCCCGTCCAACTCTCTGCTCATTCTGGAAACCTCGTACCTCTTCCCGGACACGGGCCCCTACCTGGGCTACTCCGAGCCCGCGCCGACCAGTACAACCATCCAGCCCGGCCCCTCGTCGTGGAACAGCGGGCACGGCAAGAACCGCGGCAACATTGTCTACATGGACGGTCACGTCAAGTTCAAGTACCTGAAGCAGACGTTCGACGAGAACAACCCGGACAACCTGAACGAGTGGCGCTTCAACGAGGCGGAGATGACCGCGAAGGGGTATGCCTGGATTCTGACCCTGCGGAACAACCTGCGCAACTACCCGAACGACTGACACGCCCGCAGAACCGGCATGAAAGAGTCCCCGCCGACGCGCTCCCCTTTCCGCGCGTCGGCGGGGTCGGAGGGACGACACGAAATGCCCGCTCTGATGGGCCGCGACGCCGGGACGCCCCCGCGCGTCACGGTCCCGACGCCGGACAGGCCGACGGCGGACGCGCTGCTCGACGCCGTCGCCCACAAGGCGTTCGCCTTCTTCTGGAACGAGACGCACCCGGCCACGGGCCTCACGAAGGACCGCGCCAAGAACGCGAAGGATTCCGACGCCTACACGATCGCGTCCATCGCCTCCACCGGCTACATGCTGGCGTCGCTGCCGATCGCCGTGGAGCGGAAGTGGATGGACCGGAAGGCGGCCGAGGCGCGCGCCCTGACCGCACTGCGCTTCCTGCGCGACCGGCTTCCGAACGAGCACGGCTTCCACTACCACTTCGTAGACTGGGCGACCGGCGAGCGCGCCTGGAACTGTGAGCTGTCCTCGATCGACTCGTCGCTGCTGGTTCTGGGCGCGCTGACGGCGGGCCAGTACTTCAAGGGCGAGGCGCAGCGGATCGCCGACGCCCTCTACGAGCGGATGGACTGGCGCTGGATGCAGAACCGCGGCCCCGGCGACCCGCCCGACGCCGCCGTCGTCTCGATGGGCTGGAAGCCCGACAGCGGGTTCCTGACCGCCCGCTGGAATCGCTACAACGAGGCCTCATACCTCTACCTGCTCGCCCTCGGCGCGCCGAAGCACGCGCTGCCGGGAACCACCTGGGACAACTGGAAGGTGGAGACGGCGACGCTGGAGGGCTTCCCGGTCTTCGCGCCGATCGGCCCGGTCTTCTTCGCCCAGATGACGCCCGGCTACTTCGACCTGCGCGGCCGGAAGGACCGCAAGGGTCGGGACTTCTGGACCAACTTCGCCAACTCGCACAAGGGCAACCACGCCTACTGCAAGCGGCGCTCCGACCTCTATCCGCGCCACCGGGAGCCGCTCTGGGGGATCACCGCCTGCGATCAGCCGCCGAAGCGCGCGGGCGAGGAGCGCAGCTACGGCGCGCAGGACCCTATCGACGGGAGGAACGACGGCACCGTCGCCCCGACCGGCGCGCTGGCGGGCGTCCTGTTCGTCCCCGAGATAGCGAAGGCCACCGCGCTGGACCTGTTCGAGCACTACCGCGACCGCGCCTGGGGCCGCTACGGCTTCGGGAACGCACTGAACCCGACGAAGGGCTGGTACGACTCGGACGTCATCGGCATCGACCTCGGGATGATGCTCCTGTGCCTGGAGAACGCCCGCTCGGGCCTGCCCTGGAAGCTGATGGCGTCGCACCCGCTGACCGAGAAGGCGTACCGCGCCGCCGGACTGCGCAGGGCGTGAGAGAGCGGATTCCCCGCCCGCACGGTTTACGCCGGATTGCGGCGCGGAACATACCCGGTAAACCACGCAGGCGACGCCTGCGGCGAAGAGGCCCGCGCATGCCCGGCAAGGACTCACTCCCCACGCGCATCCTGGGTAGGACCGGGGTGCGCGTTCCCATCCTCGGCTTCGGCACGGCTTCCTGCGGAATCCGCCGCGACATCGCCAACGGCGTCGCGCTCTACCACCGCGCGATGGAGATGGGCGTCAACTACTTCGACACCGCCCCGTCCGACACCGGCTACGGCCGCGCGCAGAAGCAGCTCGCCGCCGCGTTGAAGGACCGGCGCGCGAAGGCGTTCCTGGTCACGAAGTGCCACGCCTCGGGCTACGACGAGACGCTGCGTCTGCTGGACGCCAACCTGAAGGAACTGGGAACGGACCACGCCGACCTGGTGTACGCCCACTCGCTCGGTGACCTGGACGTGGACACGGTCGTGGGTCAGCGCGGCGCTCTGCGCGCCCTCCTGCGCGCGAAGGAGGAGGGGCGGACGCGGTTCATCGGCGTCTCCGGCCACAGCCGCGTCGGCAAGTTCGTGCGCCTGCTGAACTCGGAGATGGCCGGCGAGATCGACGTCCTCATGGTGGCGGTGAACTTCGCCGACCGGAACACGTACGACTTCGAGGGCAGGGTCTGCCCGCTGGCGGCCCGGCGGCACATCGGGCTCGCGGCAATGAAGGTCTTCGGCGGCGCGAACTTCGACAGCAGGGCGATGAGCAACGCCATGATGCCCCCGGAGCACCACGACCGCGCCCTGCGCTACGCGCTCTCGCTGCCGGGCGTCGCCCTCGCCGTGGTCGGCATGGCGACGGAGGAGGAGTTGGAGCAGAACGTCGCCCGCGCCAGGGCGTTCCGCCCGCTCTCGGCGGCCGAGCGCGCGGCGATGCAGGAGCCGGGCCGCCGCCTCGCCCGCCGCTGGGGCGCGCACTACGGCCCGGCGTAGACGGGGCTACCGGCGGCGGGACCGAAGGCGTCTTCGCGCCGCGCCGCCGAGCAGCGCCAGCGCGCCCGCGCCGCCCATCAGGAACAGGGTACCGGGCTCCGGGATGGAGGTCGTGTTGGCGCTCGCCTCGGCGACCTCGGGGAGCGGCTCGCCCTTCTTGCCTTTCGCGCGGGCGGCTTTCTTCTTTTTCGTGCCGTCGTCCAGGCCGTGTTCTTCGTACTGCTCCTGCGTCTCCAGCACGACCGCCCCGGAGAGCGGCGTCACGAGCCGTGCGTCCGCCGCCGCCTTCGACGCCTTCCACGCCTCCGGCCCGAAATTGCCGTGTTCGTACCACGCGTCCAGAGCGGCCCCGGCCGTGTCGATCCGCCGCCAGCGCGGGTCGCCCGGGTTCACGTAGGGATGTCGCAGCCGGTGAAGCTGCGCCTTGCTGCCGGGCAGGACGGTCGCGATCGCCTCGGCCAGTTCGCCTCCGAACGTGGCGACCGTCTCCGAGCGCGCATTCCGGAGCGTAGCCAGCCGGTCGTCGATGGCGTTCGGGGACTGCGCAACCGCCTGAAGCCCGAGGAAGGTGACGTCCGGGCGCTGCTCCTTCAGTGCTTTCACGAGCGGCGTCGGGTCCGAAACCGCTTCCGGAACCGGGCCGTGTATGAATAGAACCGTGCCGCCCGGGGACGCCTCCTTGATCGCCGCGCTCAGGGCGGGCACGGCGTCCACGCCGCCGACGAAGCGGCGCAGGTCCAGCCAGGCGCGTATCTTGCCAAACGCCCCGGACGCGTCCAGGGGTACCATGCCGTGGCCGTAGCGCGCGTCCCAGAGGCGTATCTGCGAACCAGCGGGCAGCTTCGCAAGAGCCTCCACAAGCGCCGTCCGCTCCCGGTCGCCGAAGCTCTTCTTCATGGCCGCGCCCGTGTCGAGGACCAGGATGAGTTCACGCGGCGATGCGAACGGAACGGGCATCCCCAGCTCGCGGAGGTGCAGAGGCGAGTAGGCGACCGTCAGGCGCGGCGGGGCGAAGAGGACGTTGCGCCCGAAGGAGGCGCGGACGGTCTTCCGACCGTTCCGTTCTTCGATGTCCCAGCCCTGGGATGCGGGCCACGCGCCGCCCGACGGGTACGGCGCGCGCAGCGTGAACTCGTGCTTCAGCGTCAGCGGCTGCTCGAAGTTGACCTGGCCGAACGCGGGCGGCGTGAAGGTCATCGCCCGGAAGTCCTGCTCCTGCGGCGCGAGCGGCGCGGTGATGCCGAGCCGAATCTGCATCGTCTTGCCCGCCGGGACGGGGAAGCACTGCGCGAGGATGCGGCCCGGCGCGGGCATGGTCACCAGCAGGGGGTCGCGCCGCTGGACCACGGCGACGCTCTCGTACGCCTTGCGCACCTGCGCGGTCGCGCCGAACGCCGCCGGGCGCTCCTCGCCGTTGATCCAGAGGGAGACCTTGTGGACGGTCCCCCCGGGCGGCAGCACTATGTCCGCGCGCGCCTCGGCGGCGTCCGCGCCCGCGTTCCTGAAGACGAGCGTCCAGTCGTACTCGGTGGAGGCGGTCGCCGGATCGAGCACGCCCTCGACCTTCGATGAGGCCAGCGAGAGACCGGGTACGATCCGTCCGACACGCGTCCCGCCCGTCTCCTCCGCGGCGACGTCCGTGACCCAGTTCCCGGGCCGCTGATGGCGCACCGTCCACGGGGCCGCGGCGGACGTGAACGAGCGCCCGGTCATCAGGTAGTAAAGCCGCTTCTCCGACTTGTTCGCCCCGCCCCGGCGGTCCCAGACGTTGTCCCAACCCGGCCACCCGGAGGGCATCTGCTTTGCCAGCACCCCGTCCGTCGCCTGGTAGCCGAGGGCTTCGAAGTAAGGCAGGCGCGCGCCGTAGCAGCGCGCCAGCACCGCGTCCTCACCGCCGAGGCGGCGCAGCCACGTCACCGCCGTGCCTTCGTCGGGCCGGCCCGGGTCCAGGGCGGTCGCCATCAGCCCGCCGACCGCGAGGGGCCGCGCGACGATCCACACCACCGCGACGGCGGAAAGCAGCACGATCGGCAGGCGGACGTGCAGGCCGGGCAGCGGCGCGGAACCGCGGCGCTCGCGCCACAGGGCGCGCAGCCCGAAAAACTGAACCGTAGAGTGGATGGCAAGGAGCAGCGGGGTGAGGCCGATCAGCCCGAGACCGAAGTAGAGGACCGCGACCGCGCAGATCAGCAGGATCGGGCCGAGCATGAAGCAGGCGATGAACGCCACCAGGGCGGAGAGGAAGGAGATCACTGTCGCGGTCGCCAGCAGCCGCTCCTCGGAAAGCCAGCGCGAGAGAAGCCCGCCGCTGCCGCCCCGCAACAGGTTCCCCGCCAGCAGCGGGGCGAGCGCCGCGACGACGTAGGCGACCAGGTAGCCCGCGTTCGGCAACGGGTCGAAAACGACCGTCGCCAGCAGGTGGAACGCCGACTCGATGGCGATGGAGGCGAGCGACAGCAGGACGACGAGGATGGTCCAGAAGGATTGAGGCGATTTCTTCCCCGCGGGAGTCGCGACGGTGGGAGCGAGAACGGAACCTTCAGCGGAATCGGCGGGCATGGTTTCCTGATCCTCTCTCTGCAACACGCGCCGAATACGAGCTCGGCGGCGGGAATCACTTCCCGCCGCGTTCGGAGGCTCGCTAACCGGCTGCCGGCGGGGGCGCTCCCGCGCCGGGGAAGCCGCCCGGCCCCGGGGCGGCGGGCGGATCCACCTTCTTGTAGTCGGCGGGAACGGCGAACAGGGCGTCCGCGAGCGCCTCCTCGCTGACGCTGGTCACCTCGGTCGTGGTGACGATCGGGTCCTTCGGAACGCCGGGCAGGTCGGCGTTCGCCTTCACCGTGACGACCACCTTGCTGGAAAGCGGCGAACCCTTCATCGTCGCGAGCTTGTCCGCGATGTCCTGCGCGCCCTTGCCGAGCGTGGCGCGCATGCTCCGGAGCATCTGGCCGCCGCGCATCTTCGCGCAGTTCGCGGGCAGGGCGAAGTCCTCCGTGGTCCACTGCTCGCCCTGGAGGGTGATGGTGGGCAGCATCGCGGCCAGTTCCGGGCTGCCGTCCATCGACATCTTGATGACGGCCGTGTAGTTGTAGAGGGACGCCTTCTTGCCCGCGATCTCCTTCGTCTTGTCGCCCGGCTTGAGGTCGACGCTGGTGTCGAACTTGACCATGGCGAGGAACGGGTTGCTCGCCGCGGCGGCCATCGCGTCCTTCATCGAGGTGACGTAGTAGGTCTTCTTCTTGCCGTCGAGGACGTACTGCAGGTCCTTCGCGCAGTCGAAGATGGTGACGGCGTCGCCGTTCTCGGTGCGCTGCATCTCGCCTTTGTAATAGGTCGTGATGGCCATAGGCTTCGGCGGGGCCTGTCCGGCGGGCAGGCCGGAGACCGTCGTCGTCGAGACCATCTTCACGTCCGCGCGGGCGACTCCCCCGCCGCACAGCAGACTCGCCGCAACCAGTGCCGCGGACGCGGCGACCTTCGCCGCGGAGAAGCGTCGTGTATTGCTCATGGTGGTGGAATGTGTCCTTCCCGGACGACGTCGCCTCCTAGAGGCGGAACAGCTCGTACTCCTGCTCGGGGGCGGCGCGGCGGAACCCCTTCGGCACCTGGAACAGCGAAGCGGGCAGCGGCTTCGTGCTGACGCCCTTCACCTTGCCGTGAGCCTCGATCGTGGCGTCGAGGTAGCCCGCCACTGGCCCGAGCGTCTTGATGTTGATGACCCACTCGTAAGTGAGCGGCACGCCGCTGATCGCGCCGAGTTTGTCCGTGAGCGCCGAAATGAGCCTGCGGACGCGCACCGGGCCCGAGTTCAGGGCGACGCGGGCGATGCGATCGCACTTGGCAGGGATCACCAGCTTGCTCGCGTTCCACTGCTCGCCCTCGCACCGTACCGCGATCAGGCTGACCCCGGAACGCTGGTCCTGGATCTGCGACTCCGAGTTGAAGACGTGGTTCTTCACACCATGCCCGGCGAGCGTCTTGGCCGTTCCGCCCGGCTCCACCGTCGCTTTGCCCACGATCTTCACCCCGGAGAAGAAGCTGCTGTCCTCGTAGGCCTGCGCTTCCGCCAGCGTCTTTACGGCGTAGATGCGCCGGTCGAGGTCGATGACGGTGTAGCGGTCCTTCTTGCAGTCGTACAGGCGGACGCGCTTGCCCGCGACATCCTCACGGAACAGGTCGTCCTTGAAGTACCAGACCACGGTGACCGGGATCCCGTAAAGGTCCTTGTCGAGGTCGCGCTCCAGCTCTTCGAGGCCGGTTACGGTGGTCTCCTGGACCACCTTGATGTCGGCCCGCGCGGGGGTAGCAGGCGCGGTCAATGCCGCCGCGGTAGCGGCCAACAGCAGGCCCAGAGCCGCGCCCGCGGCGCGGACGAACGACCCGCGCCGCGGGCGACGGGAGCGAGACGGGAAGGGGCTTCGCAGCATGCGATGATCTCTCCTTGGGGATGCCCGATCGGCGGGCGGGCCTGTACCCGCCACGGCGTGCCCGCCGCGCCGACTACCGGCGCACGGGCGGACGACCGGAACATAATACCGACATCATAGCACGGACCGTGCCGCTTCCCGGTCGGGCGAGCGCCCCCTTTACAGTTCCGCGCTGTTTTCCGCCTGCTCGTCGAGCGGGAGCACGTGACCCATCTTCTCGCGCTTGGTCGCGAGGTAGCGGGCGTTGTGCGGGTTGGCGGCGACCCGCAGCGGCACTGTCTCCACGATCTCCAGGTCGAACCCTTCCAACCCGGCCTTCTTGGCCGGATTGTTGGTCATGAGGCGCAGGCGGCGCAGCCCAAGGTCCACCAGGATCTGCGCGCCGATGCCGTAGTCGCGCATGTCCGCCTTCATGCCCAGCAGTTCGTTCGCCTCGACCGTATCCGCGCCTTCGTCCTGGAGCTGGTAGGCGCGCATCTTATTCACCAGACCGATGCCCCGTCCCTCCTGCTCGATGTAGAGCAGCACGCCCTGCTCCTCCTCCGCGATCTTCTCCAGCGCCAGTTCCAGCTGGTCGCCGCAGTCGCATCGGAGCGACCCTATCAGGTCGCCGGTGACGCAGGAGGAGTGGATGCGGGTGAGAGTCGGCCCGCCGCCCGAGACGTCCCCCATGACGAAGGCGACGTATTCGTTGTTGTCCACGTCGGACAGGTAGGCGTGCGCCCGGAACATGCCGTGGCGGGTGGGCAGGTCGGCCTCTGCCAGCTTCTGGATCAGCTTCTCGGTACGGCGGCGGTACTTGATAAGGTCCGCGATGGTGACGAGTCGCAGGTCGAAACGGCGGGCCATCTCCGCCAGTTCGGGCACGCGCGCCATGTCGCCCGAGTCGCCCATGATCTCGCAGATTACCCCGACCGGTTCCAGTCCCGCCAGGCGCATGAGGTCGACGGCGGCCTCGGTGTGTCCGGGCCGGCGCAGGACGCCGCCCCGGCGCGCCATGAGCGGGTTGACGTGTCCCGGCCGGTTGAACTCGAAGGCCTTCGCGTGGGGGTCTGCGAGCCGCCGTATGGTCACCGCCCGGTCGCCCGCGCTGCTGCCCGTGGAGGTCCCCTCGCGCGCGTCCACGGTGACGGTGAAGGCGGTGCGCATCGCCTCGCTGTTGTCCTGCACCATGAGGTCGAGGTGCAGGGCGTGCAGGCGCTCCTCCGTCATGGGAACGGTAATGATGCCGCTGGCGTGGCGGGTCATGAGCGTGATGGCGTCGGGCGTGACATATTGCGCGGCCATCACGAAGTCGCCC
>DATLHN010000316.1:0-7557 GCA_035539875.1 Armatimonadaceae bacterium | reverse complement strand
TCGCCCTGGCCGTTGCCGGGGCTGCGGCCGGGGAACTCGACCGGGCGTAGCAGGAAACCCCGTGCCGCGCCCGTAAATCCTCCTTGCCAACACCGGGGCGACGGTCGCCCCCGCGAGGAGAATCGCCGCGTGACGGACGTTACCGCCCCCCTTTCCCTGCTGCGCTACCGCCAGGTCCACCTCGACTTCCACACCAGCCCGGCCATCGAGAGCATCGGGGCCGACTTCGACGCCGCGGAGTTCGCCGAGACGCTGGCGCGGGCGCACGTGGACAGCGTCACCGCCTTTGCCCGCTGCCACCACGGCCACATCTACTACGACAGCAAGAAGCACCCGGAGCGGGTCCACCCGCACCTCGCGAACAGGAACCTGCTCGCCGAGCAGATAGAGGCGTGCCACCGGCGTGACATCCGCGTCCCGATCTACGTCACCGTGCAGTGGGACCAGTTCACGGCGGACCGGCACCGCGACTGGCTGCTGATCGACGAGGAGGGCAAGGAGTACGGCACGCCGCCGCTCAAGCCGGGCTTCTACCGGAACCTGGACGTCCTCCACCCCGGCTACCGGCAGTTCCTCCTCGACCACGTCGGCGAGATCCTGGACACGCTGCCGGTGGACGGCCTCTTCTTCGACATCGTGCAGCCGCGCCCGTCACTGGCCGCGCACTGGGTCGAGGCGATGGACGCGGCGGGCCTGAACCCGGAGGACCGGGCCGAGCGGTTCCGGTTCGCGGTGCGGGTCATCCACGAGTGGGAGGCGGAGATGAGCGCGTTCGTGCGCGCCCGCGCCCCGGAAGCCACGCTGTTCTACAACTCCGGGCACGTCGGCCCGCGCCACCGGCCCAATGCCGACGCCTACTCGCACTTCGAGCTGGAGTCGCTGCCGAGCGGCGGCTGGGGCTACCTGCACTTCCCGCAGGCGATGCGCTACGCCCGCACGCTCGGGCCGGACTGCCTGGGCATGACCGGCAAGTTCCACACCTCCTGGGGCGACTTCGGCTCCTACAAGAACCCGGCGGCGCTCCAGTTCGAGTGCTTCCAGATGCTCGCGCTCGGGGCGAAGTGCTCGGTGGGCGACCAGCTCCCGCCGCGCGGCCGTCTGGACGCGAAGACGTACGAGCTGATCGGCGGCGTCTACGCCTCGGTGAAGGAGAAGGAGGCGTACTGCCGGGGCGCGCGGCCCGTGAACGAGGTCGCCGTGCTGACGCCGGAGGCGTTCGTCCTCCGGCGGCCCGACTACGGCCTGGAAATGGAGCGGCGCAACCCCTCCGCCCTCGGCGCGGTGCGGATGCTCCACGAGCTGCAGGTGCAGTACGACCTGGTAGACGACGCGGCGGACTTCGGCGCGTACCGCGCCCTGATCCTGCCCGACGACATCCCCGTGGACGACGTCCTGGCCGCGAAGATCGAGGCGTACGTCGCCGAGGGCGGGGCGCTGATCGTGTCGGCGCGCTCGGGCCTTGCCCCCGGCGAGGACCGCTTCAACCTGCCGTCGCTCGGCGTCCGTGCGGTCGGCGACGTGCCCGCCGCGCCGGACTTCCTCGTTCCCGGCGAGAGGCTGGGCGACCGGCTGCCCGCGGGAACGCCGCACGTCATGTACCTGCGCGGATACGCGGCGGCGGTAGACGCGCCCGACGCCGAGGTGCTGGCGACGGTCCAGTCGCCGTACTTCGAGCGCAACTGGCGGCACTTCTGCTCGCACGCCCACACGCCGTCGTCCGGCCAGGACTCGGGCTACCCCGGCATGGTGAAGACGGAGCGGTGCATCTACCTCGCGCACCCGGTCTTCCGCCAGTACCAGGAGAACGCCCCCCGCTGGTGCCGCGAGATCGTCGGGGCGGCGCTCGACCTGTTGATAGGCAAGCCGCTCGTGCGCGCGGACGGCCCCACCGGCCTCATCACCGCGCTGAACCGGCAGGAGGCCGACGGCCGGTACGTCGTCCACCTGCTCTACTACATCCCGGAGCGGCGCGGGCAGGCGTTCGACGTCATCGAGGACGTGGTCCCGCTCCACGACGTGAAGGTGAGCGTCGCCATCCCCGAAACGGTCACCGCCGTGACCCTCGTCCCCGACGGCGACAGCCTCGACTTCGGCGTCGAGGACGGGCGCACCGTCTTCACCGTCCCGCGCCTCAACGGCCACGCCATCGTCACCCTCGTGACGGCGTGAAGGGAAAAAGGGGGCGCACGCCTGCGCCCCCTCGTCTCACATGCCCGTGGGCGTACGCCACTCCAGGCCGCGCACCCAGTCCCAGGAGCCGCCGTCGCCGATTCCGAGGAAGAGCGGGCCGGGTTCGCCCGCGGCGACGCGCATCGTCACGCGGTGCCAGCCGCGGTTCACGTCGGCGTCCTTCGACGTCCCGCCCGTGCGGTGGATGGCCGGGACCCGGTAGGAACCGTCGTGCGCGTGCAGCAGTTCGCCGTCGATGAAGACCTGCACGGGCCGCCCCGGCGTCTGCACGACGAAACGGGCACGCGCCTTGTACGGCATCTTGAACTCGCCCGCGACGGCGCACGCCCCCTCGGGCAGCGGAATGAAGTGCCCGGCGACTTCGCGCGCCTCCGCCCCGGCGGGCGGCTTCGGGCAGGCCGTCTCCTCCCCTTCGTCCTCCTGCCAGAGCAGGACGGGCAGCGTCAGAGGCAACCCCGCGCTCGTCTGCCAGAGCATTCCGCCCGCGGACAGTTGCAGATCCGCCACGGGTTCGCAGGGGCGCGCGCTGCCTTCGACAACGGGCGCGGTGACGCGCACCTGCCGCTCAAGAGTCGCGCCCGCCGCGAGGTCCGCGGTGAACGCCCCCGGTTCTATCGTCCACCCGAACGGCGGCCGTATGGCGACGGCGACGTCGGACAGGGGCCGGTCGGTCGGGTTGGCGAGGCGCAGGGTGAGCACGGCCTCGCGGCCGGGCGTCAGCGCGACCTCGGGCGGGTAGACCAGGGTCACCGCCAGCGGCTCGGCGCACAGGAGCGCCTGGTGCGGCGGCGCATCCGCGGCGAGGAGCAGTTCCCGCCCGAGGTGCGAGCGCGCCGGGACCGAGGACGCCGCCGCGGTGACGGCTTCAGGGACGCCTTCCAGGGTGACCGCCGCCCCGTAGTGGCCGCCCGTGGCCACGGCGAGGGCGGCGACCAGGTCGGTGAAGTCGTCCAGGGTGGCGGGCAGGCCGGGCATGGCGACCATGCCCGGGGAGAGGACGAGGTCGCGGCCGATCGGCTTCAGCCAGCCCTCCCCGATGCCATCCGGGTCGAGGATGCCGAGCAGCGCGCCGAGCGTCGCCCCGGTGCAGTCGGTATCCATGCCGCAGTTGACTGCGATGCAGAGCGCCTCGCCGAAGTCCTTGCCCGCCAGCCACCCGAGCACCGTGAACGCCAGGTTCTGGGCGACGTCCGTGAAGTTCTGCGAGCCGTGCTGAGCGAACACCGTCTCCCGCACCGCGCGCCAGTCGCCCGTCTCCGCCCACAGGCGGCGCGTGTCCGCAATCGCCCGCGCCACGCGGCTGTCGGCGGGGAGGTAAGCGGCGGCGGCGTTTAGCAGCGCCTCCCGGTCCCGCTCCACGAAGGCGAGACTTTCCAAGGCGGCCAGGTAGACGGCGGCGTGGACGCCCTCGCCGTCGTGGTCCACGCAGGCGTCCTCGCGGGCGAACGCCGCCGCGAGGTCCGGGTCGCCGGGCGCGAGGCAGGCCCAGAGTTCGGTGCGGATGGCCGCGCCCATGCCCGCCGTGAAGCCGTTGTCGAACGCGCCGCTGGCGGGCGGGTGGATACCGAGCGCCAGGTTCCGGCACGCGACGCCGTACTCGTCGGGCCAGAGCTGGATGTGCCGCAGCCAGGCGTCCGCGAGCATCCGGCGGTGCAGGGGGAGCCCCTGCCGCCGGATCGTCTCCGCCCAGACGACCTGGAGGTCGAGGTCGTCGTTGGGCAGCATCCGGTCGGGCACCGGGTCGTAGAAGGTGAGCGAGAGCGTCCCCTTCGTGTGCCCCTCGTACGGCCCGCCCAGCGTCCCCCCGACCGCCTTGCCCAGCCAGCAGCCGAGCGCCCGCCGACGGTAATCGTCAAACGCAAGTCCAAGTCCCATTGATCTGCGTATTCCTCTCCCCGGCGCGCGCACGCCGCCGTGTCAGCCCACCCCGCGCTCCCGCAGGAAAGCGTCGATCTCGCCGCGGCGGGGCGCGGAGGGCTGCGCGCCTATGCGCGTGACGCTGATGGCGCTGGCCGCGCTGGCGAAGCGCGCCGCCTCCGCGAGCGGCCTGCCCTCCACGAGGGCGACCGCGAGCGCGCCGCAGAAGACGTCCCCCGCCGCCGTGGTGTCCGCCGGGGTGACCGGGAACGCCGGGAGGACGGTGGGCGGACCGCCGCCCCGCTCGGCGACGACCGCCCCCTCGTCGCCGAGGGTGACGACGACGAACCGCGGCCCCTGCTCCAGCAGCGCGAGCGCGGCCCGGCCGGCGTCCTCGACGCCCGCGACCGCCTGACCGGCGAGCATCTGAGCCTCGACCTCGTTGACGACGAGGCCGGTCAGGCGGTCGGATACCGGAACCTCGCGCGTGCGGGCCGGGGCGAAGTTGAACAGGACCGGCGTCCCGTGCCGCTCCGCGACCTCCAGCGTGCGCAGGATCGTCCCGACCGGTATCTCCATCTGGAGCACGACCATGTCGGAGTCGCGGAGGATGTGCTCGCAGGCGTCCACGTGGGCCGGGGACAGGGCGTAGTTCGCGCCGGGCGCGACCGCGATACAGTTCTCGCCGCTGCGGTCGATGAGGATGAGCGCAGTGCCCGTGGGACGATCGGCGTCGTAGACGATCGAGTCCGTGTCGATGTCGTCCGCCAGGAAGGCTTTCACCAGAGCCGGAGCGTAAAGGTCGTTGCCCAGGCAGGTGAGGAAGGTAACGGCGGCGGCGGCGTCCCCGCAGGCACGGGCGGCCGCGACCGCCTGGTTCGCCCCCTTGCCGCCGAACGCCTGGAAGAACTCGCCGTCGGTCACGGTCTCGCCCGGCGCGGGCAGGCGGTCGAGGCGCATGACCCGGTCCACGTTCGTGCTGCCGACCACGGCGATCCGCTTCCTCGCGTCCATTCGCTCCCCCTGCTACTTCGTGGCCCCGATTGTAACACGCCGGGCGAACGCGCTGTCAAGGCGGGGTCAGCGCGTACCCCGTGCCCGTCAGGTAGCCGAGGACGATCCACAGGACCGCGTTGAGCGCGTCCCCGAGCATAAGGCCGAGGAAGAACGGCAGCGCGCTGCGGTAGCCGCGCATCCCGCCGTAGCGCATCACGAGCGCCTTCGCCAGCCAGCCGAGCAGCAGCGAGACCCAGAGGAAGTGCCCCGCGCTCGACGACGCGGCGAGGAAGCCGATGGGGTGGACGCCCCAGCCCAGGTAGGCGCGGGCCGCCAGCAGGCCCAGCACCCCGGCGAAGCCGCCTAGAACGTGCAGCAGGTTCGACGGGACCGCAGGGAGCGGGGCGACCGCAGCGCCGCCCAGCAGTTGGAGTGGGCGCGTCGGGCCGCTGCGGTACGTCCAGCCGTTGGGCATCAGGTTCGCGCCGCCGTTGTAGTACGGTAGGGAGAGCGACGCGACGCCGCCGACGACGATGGCGAGCAGGACCGCGGCGACGACGGCCCTGAACAGGGACCGGAGCGCCGTTCCCCCGCGCTCGGCCGCCTTCGCTCCGTTCAGCAGCTCCGGCAGGAGCAGCTCGCGCGTGTCCCGGTAGAACATCCACTCCAGTCGGTAGGTCGCGTACCAGGCGTGCGCGTCGCACTGGCGCGTGCCGAACGTCGCGCCCAGGGCGTCGAGCGATCCGTACGAGGGGGACATGTAGAGCGTGCCCGCCTGCGTCACCAGGTAGGACACCGAAAGCAACACCAGCGTCATTACGAGCAGCGTGGCGGCGAGGAGCAGCGCGGGCACGCCCGCGAGATAGAGCCAGAGCGCCATGCCCGCGTACGCCGCACCCAGGCCGATCAGGGCGGCGCGGTAGGAGAACATCTCGCCCGAGTCGTCTATGGACGCCGCCCCGGGGCCGCCGGTCGCCTTCTCCCAGACGTCGCGCAGGTGCCGCCGCGCCGTCCACAACACCCAGAGCGCCACCCCGACCGCTCCGCCGAAGCACTGGAGCGAGTGGAACTGCTTCTGCCCGGCCCCGCCGAGCGGCCCCGGGTGCTCCCAGTTGTAGACCGCGCAGAGCAGTATCTCGAATTTGTAGAAGAGGTGGAAGAACCAGAGCGAAAACGACACCTCGGTCGGCAGCAGGAATGCCAGCCCGGTCGCGATGGGGTAAAAGTGGGCGTTGAACTGCCCGACCTGGTCCCACGGGGACGTCCGCAGGTAGTCGAGCAGGTTCAGCCGGGTCGGTATCTCCGGCAGGGCGGGGTAGAGCTGGTGCAGGCCGTTGACCGTGTGCAGCGCCGTGGTCAGGGCCAGGGCGACCCAGAACGGCGGGCTGCGCAGCAGCGCGTTCACCCGCCGCCCCGGCTCCGGCTCCTCGGAGAGCAGCACCGGCAGGGCGACCAGGGGGAAGGAGAAGCGTTCGTTGTCCGCCCACTGGCGGCGCAGGACGTTCGCCAGGCAGAACGAGGCGACGAGGAAGAGCGCGCCGAAGGCGAACCACCCGAGCAGCGGGCCCGCCCAGGCGTCCCAGGGGACGTGCTCCTGCCCGCGCGGGTAGCCCTCGAAGAAGGCGGTGGCCGCGGCGCGGTCGGTGAACTTCAGCCAGTCCGGCCCGCCCCCCCAGACCCGGTACTCCCAGTGGTTAACCTCGGTGCTGTAATAGGCGGGGGCGACGATGTGGGGGATCAGGTAGCGCATCATCCCCGACGACGGGATGCCGGAGGCCACCAGGATCAGGGTCCAGACGGTGAGCAGCTCGCCCTGCGAGAAGGACGCCTTGGGGCGGAGCGCGCGCAGGGGCGCGTTCAGAACTACGAGCAGGAACAGGACGAAGATCGCGCCGATGGGGAACTGGTTGCCCGCCAGGTAGGTCGCCGCGACCTTGTAGTCGTTGTAGGGGGTGAGCGCGCAGAGCCCCGCGGCGCAGAGAAGGCCGATGGCGACGGCGCGGGCGGTGACGGGGCGGCGGCGGTCGTTCATGCGGGAGTAAGGCCGTTCCGCCCCTCATTTCGGCGCGGACCCGGAAATTCCTGCGCCACCCACGAACGTTCACCGTCCCGACATACCCCGCGTGGGCTATGCCGCCACGCTCTCGGCCGGGACGCCGCCGTTGCGGGCGACGCCCCAGACGGGCGCACCCGGGACCGCGGAGGCGGAGGCGGCGCGCCCGTCCAGGGTTCGCTGGGCCTCGTCGGACAGGAAGACCACGCCCCCGTGCTCCAGGCGGACGTCCCGGCCCGGACGGATGAGTACGGGCGGCAGGGATACGCCCAGCCGCGCCAGCCGCTCGGCCCACGCGCCCTCCGCTGCCGCGGCAGCCGTGGTGACGATCACCGGCAGGACGCGGACGCCCCCCGTCCCCCGACCCGCCGTCGCCGCTTCCCAGGCTGCCAGCAGGGCGTCGCCCGCAACGGCGGCGTCCCGGCCGAGAGCGTGGCGGCATAGCCCACGCGGGGTATGTC
>DATLHN010000315.1:0-10958 GCA_035539875.1 Armatimonadaceae bacterium | reverse complement strand
GCGTCGAACGACTCCCTGGACATCCGGGCCGAGGTGGACGTCAAGCCGGGCAACGCCGACAACAGCGTCGGCTCCGGTGACAACGGCGTCCTCGTGGCGGCGATCGTATCGCAGCCGCAGCTCGGGGCGGCGGCGATCGACGTCGCCACGGTGACGATCGGCGACCCGCGCCTTGGGTACGGCCGACTCCGCGCTTCGAAGGCGCAGCTCAAGGACGTCAACGGCGACGGTGTGGCGGACTGGGTGTTCAACTTCGAGCTGACACCCGGGCACGGCGCGCTCGATCCCACGACGACGATCCTGGAACTGCGCGGCCTCACCAACACGGGCGAGGCGTTCAGCGGCAAGGACGCGGTGACGGTGGTCCGCTAGGCGGTACGTCCCCGGTGGGGCGCGCACGCGCGTGCGCGCCCCACCGGGGCGGGCGGCATACGGGCGCGGGCCGGCGTACCCGCGCGCGCGCGCGCTGCTGTGCAAACCGTGTATGATGGTGACAGGAGACGCACGGCGTGAACGGCGGCGGCGACCCGGGAACGGGGCGCGGCCGCGTATGTCGTTGACGCCGCCGGTATGTTCACCTTTCTCTTTACCGACATCGAGGGAAGTACGCGCCTCTGGGAGGAGTTTCCGGAGGCGATGCGGGTCGCGCTCGCCCGCCACGATCTCCTGCTCCGGCAGGCGATCGAGGGGGCGGGCGGCGAGGTGTTCAAGACGGTCGGGGACGCCTTCTGCGCGGCATTCGCCGCTGCCGACGGGGCGCTCGGAGCGGCCGTCGTCGCGCAACGGGCGCTGGCGGGCGAGCGCTGGGAGGGCCTGGGGCGACCGCTGAAGGTGCGCATGGCGGTGCACGCCGGGACGGCGGAGCGGCGCGGCGGCGACTACTTCGGGCAGGCGCTGAACCGGATCGCCCGCCTGATGAAGGCGGCGCACGGCGGCCAGGTGCTGCTCTCAGAGGCGGCCTTCGAGCCGCTCCGCCAGAGCCTCCCGCCGGGGGCGGACCTGCGCGACCTGGGGGAACACCTGCTCAAGGACCTGGCGCGCCCGGAGCACGTGTACCAGCTTGTTCACCCGGACCTGCCCTCCGAATTCCCCCCGCTCCGCTCCCTGGAGGCGTTCACCCACAACCTGCCGGTCCAGCTGACCAGCTTCATCGGGCGGGACCGGGAGGTGGCGGTCGTCAAGCAGCGTCTGGCATCCGAGCGCCTGCTGACCCTGATCGGGGCGGGCGGCTCGGGTAAGACGCGCCTCATGCTCCAGGTGGGGGCCGACGTCATCGACCAGTTCGAGCACGGCGTGTGGCTCGCGGAGCTGGCCCCCCTGTCGGACCCCGGCCTCGTCGTGCAGACCGTGGCGGACGCGCTGGGCGTGCGCGAGGAGGCGGGCAAGACGCTCCTGGCCGCCCTGACCGACTACCTCCGGACGCGCGAAGCCCTGCTCATCCTCGACAACTGCGAGCACGTCGTCGCCGCGTGCGCGGCGTTCGTCAGCAGGGTGCTGGCCGCCTGCCCGGCGGTCCGGATACTGGCCAGCAGCCGGGAACCGCTCGGGGTGCAGGGCGAGGGTGTCTACACGGTCCCCCCCCTCTCCGTGCCGTCGGTAAGCGGCCTGCTGCCGCCCCCGGAGGAACTGCTCGGAAGCCCCGCGGTGCGCCTCTTCGTGGACCGGGCGACCCACAGCCAGCCCGCGTTCCAGCTCACCGGCGCGAACTCCCTGGCGGTCGCACAGATATGTAACCGCCTCGACGGCATCCCGCTCGCCATCGAGCTGGCCGCCGCGCGCGTTCGCATACTCTCGGCGGAGCAGATCGCCACCCGCCTCAGCGACCGGTTCCGGCTGCTGACGGGCGGGGACCGGGCGGCGCTGCCCCGCCAGCAGACGCTGCGCGCCCTGATCGACTGGAGCTACGACCTTCTCGGCGACCAGGAGCGCCGCCTCTTCGCCCGCCTCTCCGTCTTCGCCGGAGGATGGACCCTCGAGTCGGCGGAGCAGATCGCCAGCGACGACTCCATAGAGGAGTGGGAAGTCCTCGACCTGATGAGCCACCTCGTGGACAAGTCCCTGGTGGTCCCCGAGGAGAGCGGCGAGACCGGGGAGACGCGGTACCGGCTGCTCCAGACCATGCGCCACTACGCGCAGGAGCGCCTGCGTGAGTTCGGGGAGGAGGAGGCGTTCCCGGCGCGGCACCGGGACTACTTCCTTTCGCTCGCCGAGCGGGCGGAGGCGGGCCTGCTGGGAGCGGAACAGAAGCAGTGGCTGGACCGATTGGAGGCGGAGTACGACAACCTGCGCGCCGCGCTGGAGTGCGCGTCGGAGACCGACCCGGAGGCGGGGCTGCGTGCGGTCGCCGCCCTCTGGCGGTTCTGGTCCGTGCGCGCCTTTTTCACCGAGGGGCGGGCGTGGCTCGGGCGCTTCCTGGAGGCGACGGGGGGCGCGGCGGGCGGCGACGGCGGGCCCGCCACCACGGAGCGCGCGAAGGTCTTCCGCGCGGCGGGCGCTCTGGCTTCCAACCAGGGCGACTCGAACGCCGCGCAGCAGCTTCTGTCGGAGGGGCTGCGCATCTTCGAGGAACTCGGCGACCGGCGCGGCGCGGCGGGGGCGCTCAACAGCATGGGCAATGTCGCCTGGCGTCACGGGGAGTTCGCCGAGGCGCGTGCGCTCTACGAGCGGAGCCTGGGCCTGGCCCGCGAGATGGACGACCGGAGGGCCGTCGCCGTGGCGCTGATCAGCCTCGGCAACGTCGCCTGCCAGCAGGGCGACTACGCGGCGTCCCAGTCGCACTACGAGGAGGCGCTGACCGCGACCCGCGCCATCGGGAACCGGGAGTGGGAGGCCGCCAACCTCCAGAACCTTGGGGACGTCCTATGGCTCCAGGGGGAGAGCGAAAAGGCGGGCGCGCTCTACGAACAGAGCCTCGCGCTGCGGCGCGAGCTCGGGGACCGGCGCGGCGTGGCGGCGTCGCTCGGGAACCTCGGGAACGTCGCCAGCCACCACGGCGACTTCGCGGGGGCGCGGCGTCTGCACGAGGAGGCTCTGGCGATGAACCGCGCCTCCGGCGACCGCCAGTGGGAGGCCATTTCTCTGGGGAACCTCGGCGACCTGGACCGGACGGAGGGGGAGTGCGATTCCGCATGCCTTCGCCACCGCGAGGCCCTGGCGATCCGCGCCGATCTGAACGACCGCTGGGGGATCGCCCAGTCGATCGCCTGCCTGGCGCAGGCGGCGTGCGCGGCGGGCAGGTCCCGTTGGGCCGCACGGCTCTTCGGCGCGGCGGAGGCGCAGCGCGAGGCCATCGGCGCGGCGATCGCGCCGATCGAGCAGCAGGAGTACGACCGGCTCGTGGCGCGGGCGCGCGAAGACCTCGGCGAGGAGGCGTTCGCCGCGCTTTGGGCCGAGGGACGCGGCCTGACGGTCGAGGGGGCGGTCGCCGAGGCGCTCGCGGGAGATTAGCCCCGGCGCGCGCTACAATAAAGCCATGAGCGAGACTGAAGCGCGGGAGGCGGCGACGGCGGCAGTTACCGCGGCGGGGCCGGTGCTCCTCTTCGACGGGGTCTGCAACCTGTGCAACGGCGCGGTGCAGTTCATCATCCGGCACGACCCGGCGGGGCGGTTCCGCTTCGCCGCGCTCCAGTCGGATACCGGGGAGCGGCTTCTGCGCGAGATGGGCCTGCCCCCGGACAAGCTCGACACGCTCGTCCTGGTGGAGGACGGCAGGGCGCACCAGCGCTCCACGGCCGCCCTGCGCATCGCGCGGCGGCTCACTGGCCTGTGGCCCTCCCTCTTCTACCTGTTCATCTGGGTGCCGCGCCCCCTGCGCGACCTGGCCTACGACTTCGTCGCCCGCAACCGCTACCGCTGGTTCGGCCAGCGCGACGAGTGCATGGTCCCCACCCCGGAGTTGCGCGCCCGATTCCTCTCCTGAACGGGCTTACACCTTCTCCAGGCGGGCGTAGGCGAGCACCAGCTTCTTGACGCCGACGTTGGGGAAAGCGACGTTCGCCTGCGCGTCGTCGCCGGTGCCGGTGACGCTGACCACGACGCCCTGGCCGAAGACGGTGTGCTTGACCTTGTCGCCGGGCCGGAGCGCCGGGGCGGCGTTGTCGCCGGTGCCCTCCCGGGCCGGGCCCTTCGCGCGGGCGGCGGACTTCGTGCCGCGCTGCGCCTGCTCCCAGTCGTCGACCTGCGAGTACTCGTCCCGGCTCCAGCGGCCGAGCACGCGCCCGCTGCCGCCCACCGCGCCCGCGGCCTTGCGCCGCATGGCGGCGGGCAGTCTTAGAAGCTCCTCCGGGACCTCGCGCACGAAGCGGGAGACCTGGCTGACCTGCGTGGTGCCGAAGATCGTGCGCCGCGTCGCGAAGGTCAGGTGCAGCTCCTCCTTGGCGCGGGTGATGCCGACGTAGGCGAGGCGGCGCTCCTCCTCCATCTCCGAGTCGGTCTGGAGCGAGCGCGAGTGCGGGAAGACCCCCTCCTCCAGCCCCGCCAGGAAGACGACCGGGAACTCCAGGCCCTTGGCCGAGTGCAGGGTCATCATCACCACGGCGTCGTTGCCCGCGCCCTCGCTGTCCAGGCTGTCGATGTCGGCGATGAGCGCGGTCTGCTCCAGGAACGCCTCCAGGGTCGGGTCCTCGGTAGTCGCCTCGAACTGCTGGGTGACGGTCAGAAGCTCCTTGATGTTCTCGACGCGGGTCTGGGCCTCGATCTTGCGCTCCTGCTCCAGCTCGCGGACGTAGCCCGTGTTCTCGATGATCTCGGTCAGGACTTTGGTGACACCCCAGTCGGCGGCCGACTTGCCCCGGAGCGTCGCGATCAGGGTGACGAACGCCTCGACCGCCTTGCGCGTGGACGCCTTGACGCCCTCGATCTGGCTCAGGTCGCTGACCGTGTTCCAGAGCGATTCGTTCGTGATCTGCGCCCGCTCCTCGATCTTCTGCCAGGTGCCCGTCCCGATGCCGCGCGCGGGGACGTTGATGACCCGGCGCAGCGAGACGGAGTCGTAGGGGTTGTAGACCAGGCGCAGGTACGCGAGCAGGTCCTTGATCTCGCGCCGCTCGTAGAACCGGACGCCGCCGACGATCTTGTAGGGAATCTGGTAGTTGATGAAGACCTCTTCCAGCACGCGCGACTGGGCGTTGGTGCGGTAGAGCACGGCGAAGTCGGAGCGGTGGCGCTTCTTCTTCTCCACGGCGCCCTTGATCGTGGTGGCGATGTAGACCGCCTCCTCCTGCTCGTTCATCGCCTCGAAGACGCGGATCGAGTCGCCCGCCTCGTTCTCGGTCCAGAGCCGCTTCTCCTTGCGGCTGCGGTTGTTGCGCACCACGTGGTAGGCGGCGTCCAGGATCGTCTGCGTGGAGCGGTAGTTCTGCTCCAGCTTGACCACCCTCGCCTCCGGGTAGTCCCGCTCGAAGCGCAGGATGATCTTGACGTCTGCACCCCGCCATCCGTACACGGATTGGTCGTCGTCTCCCACGACGCAGATGTTGCGGTTGGCGTCCGAAAGGATTTGGGTGAGGCGGTACTGCGCGTGGTTGACGTCCTGGTACTCGTCCACGAGCACGTAGCGGAACTTCTTCTGGTAGGCCTCGCGCACGTCCTCGCGCTGCTCCAGCAGGCGCACGGCGAACATGATCAGGTCGTCGAAGTCGAGCGCGCGGTTGAGCTTGAGCTTCTCCTGGTAGAGCGCGTAGAGCTTGCCGACGACGCCCTCGAACAGGCCGGAGAAGTGCCGGGGGAACTCGTCCGGGGGGATCAGCTTCTCCTTGGCCTTGCTGATGAGCGACAGGACCGCGCGCGGCGCGTACTGCCGGTCGTCCAGGTTGAGCTGCGACAGGCACTCCTTCATCAGCGTGATCTGGTCGCCGTCGTCGTAGACCACGAAGCCGCGCTCCAGCCCGATCGCGGTTCCGCGCTCGCGAAGGAGCCGCGCGCAGATCGCGTGGAACGTCCCCACCCACATCTCGCGCCCGGCCTCCATCCCGAGGATGCGGCCGAGGCGCTCTCGCATCTCGTTGGCGGCCTTATTGGTGAACGTGACCGCGAGGATGTTGCGCGGCCGGACGCCGCGCCGCCCGATCAGGTAGGCGATGCGGTGCGTCAGGACGCGCGTCTTGCCCGACCCCGCCCCGGCAAAGATCAGCAGCGGGCCGTCGCCGTGGGTCACCGCCTCCTGCTGCGAGGGGTTGAGGCCGCGCAGCAGCGGGTCGTCCTCGAACAGGTTCGGCCCGGCGTGGTCGGCCGCCGCCGGGGCGGCGACCGGGGGAGCGTCGTCGGGGCCGAACGGGGAGGGGGGAAAGTCCATGACCCATTGTAGCACCGGGGCAAACGGGGGGGCAACCGGAGCGAGCGCGCACTTGCCTTGCGTGCGCCCGGGGGACCTGTGCTACAATGGGTTGTAAACCGGTTTTCGAAGGGACGAGCCCGTGGGAAAGCCGCCCACCATCCTCGACGTGGCCGACGCGCTCGGCATGCACAAATCTACCGTTTCCCTTGCCCTCTCGGGCAAGGGAAACGTGTCGGCGGCGACCCGGGCGCGCATCCGCCACGTGGCGCGGGAAATGGGCTACGAGCCGAACCCGCTGGCGCAGCGACTCGCGCAGGGCGTGCGCAATGACACCGTCTGCATCGTCAGCGGGGTGCTCGACGTCGGCCTCGCCACCGAGAAGATCCTGCTCATCCAGGAGGAATTGACCGCCCTCTCGTTCGAAGCGCCGATCCACTCCTGCTCGCGCCGCCGCTACGCCGAGAGCGACACGCACGAGGTCCAGGTGCGGCAGATCAAGCAACTCTGCCGCCAGCGCCCCCGGGCCATCGTCTGCTACACGCCCCTGCTCGACCCGGCGGTCTTCCAGGAACTGGAAGCCTACCAGAAGGAGGGCGGGATCGTCATCTGCTACGACCACCCCGCGCCGCTGGCGTGCGACCAGGTCGTCTTCGACCGCGAGGACAACGCCTACCAGGCCGCGAAGCATCTGCTGGAGCAGGGGCACCGGGCCGTGGGCCTGCGGACCACGCCGGAGGCGGAGCGGCTTTCGGGGACGCCCAGCGACCCCCAGACGCTGCGCTGGCAGGGATTCTGCCGGGCGCTGGAGGAATACGGCGCGCCCCTGCGCGAGGAGTGGGTCTTCCGCCTGCCGACCTACGAGATGGGCGGCGCGGAGCTGACCGAGCGGTTCCTGGCCCTGAAGGACCGACCCACCGGACTCTGCATAGTCAACGACTACGTGGCGATGGCGTTCCTGGTGCAGGCGACGCGGGCGGGCGTCCGCGTGCCCGAGGACCTGAGCGTCATCGGGCACGACGACCAGCCCATCGCCGCCCTCTGCCCGGTCCCGTTGACGTCGGCGACCCACCCCGTCCGCGAGATCGCCCGCGCTGTTGTCACCCTGCTCACCGACCGCCTCGAAGGCCGGGCGACCGACCCCGGGCCGCGTCGGGTCGTCGTGCGCGGCGATCTGGTGCGGCGCGAGAGCGTGATTCCGCCGCACCGGATCACCGGAAAATCTTCCGAAATCGGCGGGGGTGCTATGGTATAATGTCCCGAAAACCGGTTTACGGACCAGCGTCGGAGACCGTCAACGGCTTTTCGTGCTCTCAAAGGAGGAGTACATGGTTTCTCCCACTTCCCCCGATCGCGCCGCTACCCGGCGGCGCTCGGCGTTCACGCTGATCGAGCTTCTCGTCGTGATCGCGATCATAGCGATACTCGCCGCCATTCTTTTTCCGGTTTTCGTCCAGGCCCGCGCGAAGGCCCGCTCCACCGCCTGCCTCTCGAATCTGAAGCAGATCGGCCTCGCGGTCATGCAGTACACCCAGGACTTCGACGAGTCGTACCCGCCCACGGATTACGACGACGGGGCGGTCCGGGTCGTCTGGCAGAACCTGGTCGAGCCGTACATCAAGGTCGGCGTTCAGGGTAACAACTCCGCACAGAATCGGGGCGTCTTCACCTGCCCGGACTTCGACGCGCCGATACCCGACTCGGACCCGTCGCTTACCGTCGAGGTCGGCAGGAGCCCGCTGCGGAGCTACGGGACGAACCGGTTCCTGATGAACCCGCTGCGGGCCGGGGGCATGACCGGCGCTCGGTCTATCGCCATCGCCGAGGTCGGCTCTCCCGCCTCGGTCGTGATGCTCGCGCCGAACCTGGGCACCATCCCGGACATCACGGGCCGCGACGATCGCTACGACCCAGTCGGCGCCAAGCACGACGCGGCCTACATGAACGTCCGCTCGCGCCACCAGGGCGGGGCCAACTACGCCTTCGCGGACGGTCACGCCAAGTGGCACAAGGCGCCGGACAACTACCGCGTCGAGAGCTTGAGGGGCCTGTGCTACCGATCCCCGAAGCGGGCCGCGAAGTACGCCAATTGCACCGCCTGGTTCCACGCCATCGAGGATTAGCGCCCGCTCGCCCGCGCCGGAATTGCTCGCCTTCGTCCCGGCGGCGAGCAGTTCCTTATCGAAAGACACCCCGCATGAGACGCATTCAAGGACTGACACGCCGGGAAATAGTCGTGGCGGGAGCCGCGGCGCTGATTACGGGCGGCGTCGCCCGCGTCGGGGCGGCGGCGGACGTCGCGTGGCGGGACGCGCTGGCGCAGGACCCGGCATGGTACGGCGGCACCGAGGCCGCCCGCCTGGCCGGAATCGTCCTGTCCGTGCAGCACGCGTCCGGGGGCTGGGCGAAGAACGTCGACTGGTCGAAGCCGCTCTCGGCGGGCGCGCAGAAGGAGTTGCGGGAGGCGAAGGACGCGACCATTGACAACGGGGCGACGCACCGCGAGGTCGCCTTCCTCGCGCGCGTCGCCCGCGCCACCCCGGACGCCGCCCTGCGCGACCGCGCGCGCGCCGCCGTGGTTCGCGCCGTGGACTGGCTGCTCGACGCCCAGTACGAAAACGGGGGCTGGCCCCAGTTCTGGCCGCCGGTGCGCAAGGGGTACTACACCCACATAACCTTCAACGACGACGCCATGGCGAGCGTCCTCGGCCTCCTGCGGGACGTCGCCGGCCCGAAGCCGGAGTACGCCTTCCTTGATGCCGGCCGGCTGGCGAAAAGCGCCCGCGCGGTGACCCTGGGGATAGACTGCACCCTGAAGTGCCAGATACGCGCCGCGGACGGCAGGCCGACCGTCTGGTGCGCGCAGCACGACGAGAAGACCTTCGCCCCGGCCTCCGCCCGCGTCTACGAGAAGGCTTCCTATTCCGGCAGCGAGTCGGTGGGGATCGTCCGCTTCCTCATGGGCATCGACAAGCCCGACGCGCGGGTCCGCGCGAGCGTCGAAGGCGCGGCGGCGTGGTTTGAGCGGGCGAAACTGACCGGGATAAGGGTGGCCCGGAAGGACGACCCGTCGCTCCCCGGCGGCTGGGACCGCGTAGTGGTCCCGGACAGGGACGCCCCGCCTGTCTGGGCGCGCTTCTACGACCTGAAGACGATGCAACCCATGTTCTGCGGGCGCGACGGCGTCGTCAAAAAGACACTCGCCGAGATCGAGCACGAGCGGCGGACGGGGTACGCCTGGTACACCGACCGCCCGGCGAAACTTCTCGCCGAGGACTACCCCGCCTGGCGGCGCAAGCGCGTCGGCGGGTAGCCCGGCGGCGTGCCGACCACCGCGGAGAGCGCCGCCGCGATCGCGAGCAGGCGCGACTCGGACCAGCGCTTCCCCACCAACTGCACCCCGAGCGGCAGACCACGGCTGTCGGCGGTCACCGGCATCGCGACGGCGGGGTGCCCGGTGTAGCTGAACAGCTTGCAGTGGGCGTTCGCCATCCAGTAGTCCACCGCGACCCCGTCGACGTCGAGCGGGGTGCCCGTCGGACAGTGCGGGAAGGCGGTCACCATCGACGCCGGGCAGACGAGCACGTCCCACCGGTCGAAGAACGCCTCCCAGGCGAGTAGGAAGCGGTCGCGTCGGTCGAGCGCGTGGAGGTACTGCGCCAGCGTCGGCGGCGGCCCCACCGGGTCGCCCGGGACCATCGCGCGGACCGCCATCGTGTCGATCTCGCTCAACGCCGCCCGGTCGTAGTCGAGGTCGGGGAGCGGGGCGTCCTCCATGGCCGCGCAGAAAGGCTCTACGGCCGACGCGAAGGCTTCTATCGCCGCGCGAACGTCCCCGGCCACCGGGAAGCCCGGGAAGGTAGGGGCGAAGGCGACCCGCAGCGTCCCGAGGGTCACCTCCGGCACGTCCTCGACCGGCACCGGCGGCAGTTCGGCGTCGCGCCCGTCGGGTCCCGCGACGATCCGGTACAGCAGGGCGAGGTCTTCGGCCGTGCGCGCCATCGGGCCGATGCTGGCGAGTACCCGGACGCTGCGCGGCGCGCCGGGCAGGTCGGGGATGTGTCCGAACGACGACACCCGGTGCTCCGTCGTCTTCAACCCGAAGACCCCGCAGAAGTGGGCCGGGATGCGGATCGACCCGCCCACGTCGGAGCCGATGTCGATCGGCGTCATCCCCCTCGCCAGCGCCGCCGCCGCCCCGCCGCTGGAACCGCCCGGGGTGCGCGCCGGGTCCCAGGGGTTGAGGGTCCGGCCGAAGACGGGGTTGTCGGTCTGGATGTCGACCAGGAGCTCGGGCACGTTTGTCTTGCCGAGCAGGACGCCGCCCGCGGCCCGGAGTCGCGCCGCCACCGTGCCGTCCTCGGTGGGCACGTAGTCGGCGAGCGGGGGGTGGCCCGCCGTGGTCCGCATCCCCGCGGTCGCGTGCGAATCCTTCAGGGTGTAGGGTACGCCGTGCAGGGAGCCCCAATTCTCGCCCCTCGCCCTCGCCTCGTCGGCAGCGCGCGCCCGCGCCCGCGCGCCTTCCGCGTCGAGAGTGACGACGGCGTTGAGCCCGGGGTTGTGCCGCTCTATCCGGTCCAGGTGCGCCTCGACCACCTCCGACGAGGACACCTCGCCGGACCGGATGGCGGCCGCGAGCCGCACGGCGCTGGCGAACACGAGGTCCACGCGGCGCGCGGCCGCCATC
>DATLHN010000314.1:0-2014 GCA_035539875.1 Armatimonadaceae bacterium | reverse complement strand
GTGATGGCCGACGGCATCTGGAAGGACCAGGCCATCGTCTTCCGCGGCGCGGGCACGGCGGAGAAGCCGATCACGCTCCGCGCCCGGACGCCGGGCAAGGCGGTCCTGACCGGCGCGTCCACGGTCACGATCGACGGCGACTACCTGGTCGCCCGCGGTCTGTACGTAAAGGACGGGCACGGCGAAGGAAAGGACGCCGTCGCGCTCCGGGGCCGCCACTGCCGCCTGACCGAATCCGCCGTCGTGGACAGCCGCTACAAGTTCGACGTTCACCTGTACGGGGAGAACAACCGCCTGGACCACTGCTACCTCGCGGGCAAGACCAGCGACTCCCCCACCGTCCAGGTCGAGGTCGGCGAGCGGCCGAATAACCACCGCATCGACCACAACCACTTCGGCCCGCGCCCCCCGCTCGGGCGCAACGGCGGCGAGACCCTGCGCGTCGGCTACAGCGGGCAGTCCATGCGCGACTCGCGCACCCTGGTCGAGCAGAACCTCTTCGACCGCTGCGACGGCGAGCTGGAAATCATCTCCAGCAAGTCGTGCAAGAACGTCTACCGCTTCAACACCTTCCTCGAATCCGCCGGGATGCTCACGCTGCGGCACGGCAACCGCTGCCGAGTGGAGGGCAACGTCTTCCTCGGGCGTCACAAGAAGGGCTCGGGCGGCGTCCGCATCATCGGCGACGACCACGTCATCGTCGGCAACTACATCGACGGCGTGGACAAGGGGGCGTTCTGGATCACGGCGGGCATTCCGAACTCGCCGCTGGCCGGCTACTTCCCGGCGCGCAACGCCCTCGTCGCCTTCAACACGGTGGTCGATTCGAAGGGGCCATACCTTGACCTGAACGCGGGCTTCGGCACGTCGAACCGCTCCCTGCGCCCGGAGAAGATCACCATCGCGAACAACCTCTTCCTCCTGTTCCTCCTGCCCGAGGGCGGAACGCTTCTGAAGGGCGAGGAGGGCAGCGGATTCCGCTGGGTGGGCAACCTCGCAGACGGACCAGCAGGCGCAACGCTCCCCGAACACGCTGGCATCCGCATTGCCGACCCGAAGCTGACCCGCGGCGAGGACGGCCTCTGGCACCCGGCACCCGACAGCCCGGCGATCGGGGCTGCGGAAGGCGGATTCCCCCTCGTCACCTCCCGGACCTCGGGCATCACCGGCATTCGGGCGGACGTCGGCTCCCGCCAATCCCACGGCCGCCTCCTCAACTGGCGCTCGCGCCCGCTCTCCGTGGCGGACGTCGGCCCGCCCTGGATGAAGCTCCGGTAGAAGTCCGATTACGTGTCAGGAATGCCCCAAGATTGCCGTACCTCCGCACAAACATCGTGACAAACTCTGTTACAATACGGACGATGCGGCGGGTCAGGTGCGCGATGCGGTCGGTCTTCGTCTGGCTTCTGGCGGCGACCTTCGCTTGCCTCCTGCCGCCTGCCGCCGGCGCGAAGAGCCCCGTGGACACGTCCCGCTTCGCTCCCGCGGCGAAGACACCACCGTCACAGCGGCGCGTCTCTGCGGCGCGTCCCGCAGCGCGCGGCGCATCTTCCCGCCGCCGGTACGACGTTACGTCCGTAGGCCACATCACGGGGAGCGCGTTGCGACACCGCCCCCCGTCCCCGGTGAAGCTGAAACGCGCCGGAGGTGGCTCCGACACGCCCGTCGCCTTCGTGCCGCCCGTTGCCGTCCGGTGCAATCGCGCCCTCCGGTTCGGGACAGCCTTAACGCGCCGGGGGCCGCCCGCCGAAGTGTCACGGACCCGCGCCTCCTTCCCCTCGGCCGCGCCCCGCGCGCCTCCCCTTTCCTGTAACCCGGCACGCTGAAAATAGTGCAGCGAGCGCATAACGCGCGCGCTCGACGGGCGGGAGCTTCGCTGCCCCCACCCGGGTTCCCGGCCGCCCACGCGGCGGAGGGAGCCGCGTATCCACAGGAAACAGATGGTCCACATGAATTTTGTCGATTCGACCCGGCAGTACGAGGCATGGCTGAGCACCCACATGCGGCTCGACGA
>DATLHN010000313.1:0-3382 GCA_035539875.1 Armatimonadaceae bacterium | reverse complement strand
GCACCGTGGCGGTCTCCGTCTTGATGCGCGAATCGTCCTTGGGGACCTGCTGCGCCCAGGCGTAGTTGGGCTTCAGGCTCTCCCAGAGCGCCAGCGCCGTCACCCCGCCGGTCGCGAACTTCTGCGCCTTCTCCAGGAACGTGCGCCGGTCCATCCCGCCGTGGACGTACACGTCGAACAGGTTCAGCAGCTCCTGCGGGTACTCGCTCGCACTCTTTCGCTCTTCCATTCTCAAGCCCCCTTGCGCGTTATCGTAAGCAGTGTACCCGCGCCTACGGTGAGGAAAGCGCCCGATTCTGGCAATAAAGGATACAGGATGGCTCAGGAATTCAGGGTTTCGGCGGAGGAAACGTACCACCGGGCGCGGTCCGTCGAGGAGTTAACGCGCCGCAACGTCGAGACGATCGCGCGGCTGGAGCAGGCGGCGCAGGCGGAGCGCGGCCCCGGCGAGCGTCTGGCGGGCGCGATCACGCGCTTCTGCGGCAGCATGCCCTTCCTCTACGTCCACACGCTCTGGTTCGGGTTCTGGCTGCTCTGGAACGGCATCCCTTCGGTCCCGAAGAAGATGCGCTTCGACCCGTACCCCTACGAGCTGCTGACGATGGTCGTGTCGCTGGAGGCGATCTTCCTTTCGACGTTCGTCCTCATCAGCCAGAACCAGCAGGCGCGCCTCGACTCGCGGCGCAACCAGCTCGACCTCCAGATCAACCTGCTCTCCGAGCAGGAGAACAGCAAGATGCTCGCGATGCTGGACAAGATCGCCACCCGCCTCGGCATCGAGGACGACGACCCGGACGTTCCCATTCTGGAGGAGGCCACCCGCCCCGAGACGATGCTGGAGCAGATCCGCGAAGTGATGGAGAACGACGCCAGCGTCGCGACTGCCGCTGCCAAGGAGTCCACGTGAAGGAAACCACCGTCCAGCGGGCCCTGCGCCTGCAAAACGCCCCCGCCCTCGACGTCGCCGACCACGACGACCTGCCGCTGCTTACCAGCACGCTCCACCTGCGGGCGCGGGCGCTGCGGCGTCTCTCCGCGCGCGAGGTCCAGCCGGTGGACCCGTTCCTGCGCCGGGCAGAGTTCCTGACGGAGCTGGCGGGCGGCCTGATCGACCGCCGCTACGAGCAGGGCCCGTGACGCTGCGTCCCGCCCTTAAGGAGCAGTACCACGCGGCGCTGGCGATGCTCGCGCAGTGCGTGGAAAGATGCCCGGAGGCCACCTGGGTGGAGGGCGAGTTCCCGCGCGCGTTCTGGCGCGTCGCCTTCCACGCCGCGTTCTACACCCACCTCTACCTGGGCCAGGACGAGGAAGCCTTCCGGCCCTGGCCCGGGCGCAGGCCGGGCATCCACCACGGGCTCTGGGACCGCCCGGAGGACGTGGAGCCCTACGAACTGCCCACGGAGGCCGAGGTCTACGGGCGGGGCGAGATCCTCGCCTACATCCGGTTCGTCGACGGCCTCGTCGATACCACCGTCGACGGCCTCGACCTCGACGCCGAAGAGACCGGCTTCTCGTGGTACCCGAACATGGGCAAGCTGTCCCACGTGCTCATGAACCTGCGCCACGTGCAGGGTCACGTCGGGCAACTGTCCGAGCGGCTGATGGCGCGCGGGATCGATACCGACTGGATCGCCGCACGGGTCCGCTAAGGGCCGCCCGGCTCCCCGCCCGCTCCCTCTTCAATTTCGCCGCCGCCGGTCCATCTTGTTTTTGCGGCCCTGCGCGCGCGCGGGGAGGAGAACGGAACCGAGCACGCGAATCCATGGGGGATGAGCCAGTATTAATACCTGGAGGGCACCCCCATGGACGCGACGACCGCCCCGGTCACCCCGGAAAAGATCATGCAGATTGGCCTGGGATTCTGGGCCTCCAAGACGCTCCTGAGCGCGGTGGAACTCGGGCTGTTCACCGAACTTGCCGAAAGCGGGCCGCAAACCCTTCCTTCACTGGCTCAGAGGTTCGACCTGCATCCACGCAGCGCCCGGGACTTCCTGGACGCCCTCGTGGCGCTGGGGATGCTGGAGCGTGAGGACGGGCGCTACGCGAACACCGGGGAGACCGACCTGTTCCTGGACCGGGCAAAGCCCTCCTACATCGGCGGCATGCTGGAGATGGCTAACGCCCGCCTCTACCCCTTCTGGGGTTCGCTCACCGAGGCGCTGCACACCGGCCGGCTCCAGAACGAGGCCAAACAGGGGGGAGACTTCTTCGGAGAACTTTATGCCGACCCGCAGCGCCTGCGCCAGTTCCTCGAAGCGATGACGGGGCTGAGCCTGGGGACCGCACAGGCCATCGCGCGAACGTTTCCCTGGCGCGACTACCGCACGTTCGTAGACGTCGGCTGCGCGCAGGGCGGCCTGCCGGTGCAGGTGGCGTTGGCGCACCCGCACCTGACCGGCGGCGGTTTCGACCTCGCGGCGGTCGGCCCGATATTCGAGGAATACGTCGCTTCCAACGGCCTCGGCGACCGGCTGCGCTTCCACACCGGGGACTTCATGAGCGACGCCCTGCCCGCCGCGGACGTGCTGGTGATGGGGCACATCCTGCACGACTGGGACCTGGAGCAGAAGCGCATGCTCATCGCCAGGGCGTACGAGGCGCTCCCGACCGGCGGCGCGCTCATCGTGCACGAGGCGCTCATCGACGACGACCGCCGCCAGAACGCGTTCGGCCTCCTGATGAGCCTGAACATGCTCATCGAGACGCCGGGCGGCTTCGACTTCACGGGCGCGGACTGCCAGGGCTGGATGCGCGACGCCGGTTTCCAGGAGACGTACGTCACGCCGCTGGCGGGGCCGGACTCGATGGTCGTCGCCATCAAGTAGGCGCGCGCTCGGCGCGCCCGGCTACTCGATCTTGAAGGCGGCGGCGATCTTCTGGGGCATCCGGGGCGGGCAGCGGACGACGAGCGCGTCCGCCTCTTGCCGCCACTCCAGGCGCACGTCGCCGCTGCCGCCGAGCAGGGTGACGGCGCGGATCGGCTCGTCGCGCAGTCCGGCGTCGGTCCCGAGGGACGTTATCCGGACCTCCGCGCCGGGCGCGGGCACCGTCATGCAGAAGGCGTAGAGCGCGCCGTCCTTGCCGACCGTGAAGCGGAAGTCGCGCGGGCCGAACCGGAAGTCGGCCTGCCGCTGGCCGAGCTTGCCGTTGGGCTGCACGCGCAGCTTGCCGTCCACCGTTTCCCCCTCGCCGAGCCGCACCCAGGCGCGGCTGCCGTAGATGCCCTCGCCGTTGACCCGCATCCAGTCGCCGACCTCCTTCAGCATCCGGCGGCTTCCCTCGTCCAGCGAGCCGTCCGGCAGCAGGGAGACGCAGATCGCGGTCGTGCCGTCGCGCGCGGCGTTCTCCAGCAGGTAGCGCACCACCGCGCCCGCGTCGTAGA
>DATLHN010000312.1:0-8624 GCA_035539875.1 Armatimonadaceae bacterium | reverse complement strand
ACGCGGCGGTGTCGGCGGCGGGGCGTTCTATCGCGTGTGCAGTCCGCATTCGGTCTTCTCCCTTCCGCTCCAGCGACCTGCGCGCAGGTCCTCATTCTTCCCGACGGGACGGGTGCAGTGGGTACAGCCGATACTCGCGTAGCCGTGCGCGTGAAGCGCGTTCACAGGGACGCCTTCTTGGGCGATATAGTACCACACCTTCTCCTCGTCCCAATTCCACAGCGGGCAGATCTTGTACAGGCCGAACTTGGCATCCCACTGGACGGGCCGCACCTGGCGTCTCGTGTCGGACTGGTCCCGGCGCAGACCCGCGATCCAGGCAGATTTGCCGGCGAGCGCCGCCCCATTCGGCTCCACCTTGCGGATGGCGCAGCAGAGGTCCGGATCGCGCTCCCACAGACGGTCGCCGTAGCGCGCGGCCTGCTCCTCCGGCGTCAATTTCGGCCGGAACCCCAGCGGGATCACGCCGTAGCGGCGCGTCACCGTCTCGATCGCGTTGTGGGTCTCCGGGAAGAGGAAGTCGGTATCGACGTAGAACACGGAGATGCCCGGGGTGTTCTTCGCCGCCATGTCGAGCAGGGCCATGCCGGTGACGCCGCCGAACGAACAGGCGAGCGTCACGCCGTCGCCGAACCGCTCCGCGGCCCAGCGCAGAATCTCCTGCGGCTCGAGGTCGGCCAGTGCCTCGTTCAGGCGGGCCAGTTCCAGGGGGCGGGGTTGTGCACGAATCATAATTGACAATGCCGACAAACTTTACTTAGTTTGTCGGCATTGTAGCCAATTTTCCGCTCCCTGTCAATGTGAGGACTACGCGGCGGGCGAGGAATCCAGCTGATTGTTCCGCTGTTCGGCCTTGCGGGTAAGGGCGGTCAGGGGCGAGCGCGTCAGCGGGGTCTCGCTCTCGCTCCCGGCGCGACTGTCGGTGCCGATCCCGCCCGGCTCGGGCAGAAGGCGGTGTGCGACCGAAAGCGCGTCGCTCACCACGCCCGGCATCAGGCCGTGCGCGACGACGGCGACCTGGGCGGGAAGAGTGGTAACGACTTCGGCGTCGCCGTGCCGGAGGGCGTCCAGGATGCGCTCCGCCGCCGAGCCCGCGCTCTGCGACAGGAACGGCAGGGAGTCGCTGACCGCGAACCAGGCGTACTCCTTCTCGTGCTGCCCTTTGAACTCGGCGTTGCGCGGACTGCCCGTGCGCATCAGGCCCGGGCAGACGGTGGTCACGAAGATGTTTTGCGGCAGAAGCTCCGCGCGCAGCCCCTCCGAGAAGCCTGTCAGGGCGAACTTGCTCGCGCTGTAGGGCAGCAGGTGCGGCACCGCTATCTTGCCGCCGATCGAAGAGATGTTCACGATGCGCCCCGCACCGCGCTGGCGCATCGACGGCAGGACCGCGTGGATGGTGTGGAACGGAGCCCAGAAGTGCAGCGCCATCGCCTCTTCGTAGTCCGCCTCGGTCATCGTCTCCATCGGGCCGACTTTGATGATGCCGGCGTTGTTGATGAGGACGTCGACCGGCCCCAGCTTCTCCGTGACCTGCCGAATGACGTCGGCGGCCTGCGCCCGGTCGGTCAGGTCGGCGGTCAGGGAGACGACGTCCCGGCCCGTCTCGCCGCGGATCTGACTTCGGGCGCTCTCCAGATCTTCGGCGTCCCGGGCGCAGAGGGCGACGTATGCCCCCTCCGCCGCGAGACGCCGCGCCAGCACCAGGCCCAGGCCCCGGGACCCGCCCGTGACCAGGACTACCTTCCCGGCGAGTTCGATGCGGCGGCGCTGACGCAGGAATGCGCCGAAGACCGCCACCGCGCCTGCGGCGGCCAGCCCCACGGCGACCGCCATGCCAGCGGCCGGGGCGGGGGGACTCCCCCCGCCCCGGCCGTTTTTCGGGTCTGTGCCCATGATTCGGCCTTTCTGACCGAGAGTACTACGCCGCGAAGGTGGACGAGGAGCCGACGAGACCCTGCTCCTTGGCCTCGCTCTTCAGCGTCGCCTTCGCCGTGCCGATAGTCTCCTCGGCGACGGTCTGGACCTTGCTGATGATGTCCTGGGCCTTATCCCCCGCTTGCTCCAGCAGTCGGTCGCGGTGCGTGCCGAGCAGACGATGCTCCGGCGCGGTGGCGGGCACGGCGAGTCCGACGACCGCACCGACCAGGATGGCGACCGCCCCCGCCGCCAGCGGCTGATCGTGGACGAACCTCTCGATGCTATCGACGGCGTCGTGGGTGTAGGAGCGCGCGGCGTCGGCAACGTCGTGCGACTTCTCGCGCACGGTGTCCGCCACGTCGTGCGACTTCTCGCGCACCGTCCCCGCGACGTTGCTCGCCGTTTCGCGGACGGCACCCGTCACGTTGCTCGCGGTCTCACTAACCTTCTCGCCCACGTGACCGATCCTGTCGCGAACGCCGCGCGAGGAGGTCGCGTCTGGCGCCTCGAATTCGGAGTACGGGCGGCGGTTCGTCTCCCAGCCGTTTTCGTAGCCGCGGTAATTATCCTTGCTGCGGGCCTGCTGCGCGGCGTTCACCGCCAGCCACCCCAGGCCGATCCCCACCATCGCGGCGGGAAGCGGGTTGTTTCGAATCGTGTTCACCAGTGTTTCTCCTGTCGTCATAATCGTCGTGCCGGCGGCGCGTGCCGCCGGGGCAAGCGTCTGCGAGGCGGAGTGGGCCGCGTCGCCGACCTTCTCTTTGACGGTCTCGACCGCGCCCGCGATCGCGTCGTGCGCCTTCTCCTTGGCCGCGTCCTTCGCCTCTTCCACCAAACGGTGCGGGCTCAGCCGCTCCTTGATGGCGTCCACGGTTTCGGACATGTTGGCGCGCGTGTCTTCGATCGCCAGCCGCGCCGACTCTATCTCGATCTCGTCGGGCGTCGTCTCCGTGTCCAGACGGTTTCTATCTACGGGCAGAGCCTCGTCCGGCGTCAGCCCACCTGTTGTTTCGTCCACTCTGCGTCCTCCTTGAGGGTCTCGATGGTCTGACGGGGGGCGAGGTCCGCCTCTTTCAGCGCGCCCATCCCGGCCTTCGCGAGGAAGGCGCCGACGCCGAGCGTGAGTAACGCCACCAGCAGAGCCGCGCCCCAGGCGGGCATACCGGCGACCTGCGTCAGTATCAGGACGACGGCCGCCAGCAGTACCAGAAATCCGGCGAATGCCAGAACGCCGCCGACCGCGATCTTGGCGACATGGCCGCCCGCGTCCTTAGCCTTCTTGCCAACTTCAGCCTTGGCGAGGCTGAACTCCTGGCGCACCAGAGTAGAGGTATCCCGGGCTAGGTCGGCGAAGAGTTCGCCCAGCGACTTTTCATGGGCGTCGTTCGTACCCCTATCCGAAAGGATCTGTGTGGCCATCGGACTACCTTTCCTAAACGCTCAGGTCCGGAACGTTACTGCCCCGATAACCCTGCGAGGAGTATCCCTGTCCCGACATCGAGGTGGAGGGCAAAGCCGCGGCGGCCGCTCCGCTCCCGCTGCTCTTCAAGAAGCGCGAGATCGCGACGCCGACGAGGAACGCCCCGCCGAGGAAGACCGCGGGGTTCTTGCGGGCGTAGTTGGTGACCTCGTCCGCGATCTCGTCGATGTCCTTCTCCCGCAGGTAGTTCGTGAAGCGGTCCATTTGCGAGGCGAAGGATTCGGCGTACTGACCTACCTGGCTCTGGCCGCTCTCACGCAGGCTGTCGCTGGTCTGGTGGAAAGCTTCGGTCAGGGAACCGAGCCCGTCGGCCGCCTTCTCCTTCTGCGTATCCAGCTGGGACTTGAGGCTCTCTCCCGCCTTGTGGATGACCTGCCCCGCCTTCTCCTTGACCTGGTTCTTCACCTCGACGCCGTTGGCCCGCCCGTTCGAGTAGCTGCTGGAGCTGCTGGCGGAGGGATAGAGGGTGGTCGGGGATGCTTCTTCGGAGACGGGAATGATCGCGGCGTCTTCGCTCTCCTGCCAGTTGACCGCGGTCGTGCTCTGGTCCTGCCCCTCGAACGGCGTGTCGGCGCTGTTCAATTCGCTGTCGGCGGAAAACGCCATTCGGGCGTCGTCCGTCCGCGACTCGTTGCGGACGTCCGTCAGGGCGTAACCATCGGCGAGCGCGGGTCGCTCGTCTTCGTTCGCCGGGGTGGTGGTATCTGTCCGCTCAATTTCGTTCTTGTTATTCACATCTGCCATGGGAACGGTTCTCCTTCATCGTCTGGGCGTGCCCGCCGCGTCCGTAAGGCGGGCGACCCTACTCTCTTTCTCTACCTGTAAAAAGAGCGGTGCAAACCGACCTGGCGGGGAAACCCTTACACAGGGGGACCAGGCAAGCGTCCCGGGACTATACACGGTCACGTCTGGGTACATAGGGGACGTTGTATATCTGGTGAGGCTTCGAGAACTACTCGTACCAACTCTTGATCAAGGAGCACACATACGATCATGAACTTAAGGAAAAACAGAAGCACGCGGGCGGCCGTCGCCGCCGCGGCGCTCAGCATATTCGGGGTCGGGGGCGCGGCGTTGACGGCGGTGACGGTCACGCCGAGCGTTGCACACGCCCAGCTCGTCAGCGAGAAGCAGGAGCTGGAGATGGGGCGGCAGGCCGCCGAAGAGGTGGAAAGGAAGTACCGGCTGGAGACGGGCACGTCCCGGGCACGGCTGGTAGAGCAGATCGGACGCAAGATGGCCTCAGCCAGCAAGCGCTCTAACCTCCCCTGGCGCTTCCGGGTCATCCAGGACAAGTCGGTGAACGCGTTCTCCGTGCCGGGGTACGTCTACGTCCACACCGGCCTTCTGGACAGCATCGGCGGCGACACGGACGCCCTGGCAGGCGTCATCGCGCACGAGGTGGCGCACACGGACGCCAAGCACAGCAAGGAGCAGATGGAGAAGGGCGCGCTGGCGGGCCTGCTCGGCTCCCTCATCTCCCGCGGCAAGGGCAGCACCCAGGGCTGGTTCAACATGGGCGCGAACCTGGTCCTGCTCAACTACAGCCGCAGCGACGAGTACGAGGCGGACCGCCTGGCGGTCAACTACATGAAGCGCACGGGCTACGACCCGAACGGCATGATCCGCTTCTTCCAGAAGCTCCAGCAGATGCAGGGCAACCAGTCGCGCGCGGTGACGTTCCTCCAGACGCACCCGTCGAGCGGCGACCGCATCACCCGCATCCGCCAGCAGATCAACAGCTGACCGGAGCGCCCGAACGGACGACGGCCCGCGCCCGAATGGGCGCGGGCCGTTCGCCGTTTTGCGCAGGAAGGACGGGCGGCGCGGGGCGACGAACCTGAAGGGCATGAAGATCGCGCACTTCGAGCTTTTCACCGTCCCGCCCCGCTGGCTCTTCCTCAAGATCACCGCCGACGACGGCACCTACGGCTGGGGCGAGCCCATCGTCGAGGGCAAGGCGGACACGGTCAGGGCCGCCGTCCTGGAGATGAGCGACTTCCTCGTCGGCAAGGACCCGCGCCACGTCGAGGACATCTTCCAGACACTCTACCGCGGCGGGTTCTACCGCGGCGGCCCCATCCTCATGAGCGCGATCGCGGGCATCGAGCAGGCGCTCTGGGACATCAAGGGCAAGGCGCTCGGCGTCCCCGTCTACGAGCTTTTGGGCGGCCCGGTGCGCGAGAAGATGCGCGTCTACGCCTGGATCGGCGGCGACGACCCCTCCGAGGTCGCCGAGGCCGCCGCCGTCCGCAAGGGCGAGGGATACACCGCGATCAAGATGAACGCCACCGGCGCGCTCGACTGGATCGACACCCACGCGCAGGTCGATGCCGCCGCCGAGCGTCTCGCCGCGGTGCGCGCCGCCGTCGGCAAGGACTTCGGCATCGGCATCGACTTCCACGGGCGCGTCCGCAAGGGCATGACCAAGCAGCTCGCGCGGGCGCTGGAGCCGTACCACCCTCTCTTCATCGAGGAACCCGTGCTCGCCGAGAATAACGAGGCGCTGCTCGACCTTTCCCGCTCCACCACAATCCCCATCGCGACCGGCGAGCGGATGTTCTCGCGCTGGGACTTCAAGCCGCTGCTCGCCTCCGGCGCGGTGGACATCATCCAGCCGGACCTGTCGCACGCGGGCGGAATCTGGGAGTGCCGCAAGATCGCCGCCATGGCCGAGGCGTACGACGTCGCGCTGGCACCCCACTGCCCGCTCGGCCCCATCGCGCTGGCGGCCTGCCTCCAGCTCGATTTCTGCACGCCGAACGCGCTGATCCAGGAGCAGAGCCTGGGCATCCACTACAACCAGGGCTCGGACCTGCTCGACTACTGCACCGACCCGAACGTCTTCCAGTACGAGGACGGCTTCGTCCTGCGCTCGGACGCCCCCGGCCTCGGCGTCGAGATCAACGAGGAGAAGGTGCGCGAGATGTCGGAGATCGGCCACCGCTGGCGCAACCCCGTCTGGCGCACCGCCGACGGCACTGTCACCGAGTGGTAACCGTCCCCCGGCCGCCCCGCGGGCCATTGCGGGGCGGCGGCCGGTGATACAATAGCGGCATTCCCAACGCCATGACACCCTTTCGCGGAGCGCGCGCCGTGCTCCTGGGGGCGCTGCTGGTCGCGGCCATGACCGCGCTGATCCTGTTCAGCAACCTGCGGTACAACCGCTACATCGCGGCCTCGTCCCTGCCGAGCGCGGCCACCTTCTTCTTCGTCCTCACCCTGCTCGGCAACGCCGTCGCGCGCCGGGCCGCCCCCCGTCACGCCCTCTCCGTCCCCGAACTCGCCCTGATCTTCGCCATGCTCTACGTCAGTGCGGCGCTGCCGCAGGCGAGCATCGCGGAGACGCTGGTCACGCTCGGGGCCGCCCCCGCCTACTACCCGAAGGGCTCGCCGCGCGTCGACGCCTTCGAGGGCGAGATACCGTCCTGGCTTATAGTGCAGGACCCGGAGGCGGTCCGCCGCTTCTACGAAGGGTTCGGGCCGTCGTTCGCGGGCGTGTCGCAGGTGCCGTGGGGCGCTTGGGCCGCGCCGATAGCGGGCTGGTCGCTCTTCACCGTCTGCGTCCTCGCCGCGATGTACTGCCTTTCCCGCATCTTCGCGCATCGCTGGGTGCGCGAGGAGCGTGTCTCCTTCCCGCTCATGGAGATGCCGCTGGAGCTGATGGGCGCGACCTCCGGTTCAGATTCCCCGCCCGTCTGGCGCACCGCGCTCTTCTGGCTCGGGGCGGCGGTGCCGACGGCGATGATCTCCATGGGGCAGTTCCACAAGTACTATCCGTGGCTGCCGGACTGGCAGCAGATCGCCTCCTTCCCCCTCGGCAAGGCGTGGGTGGCGCAGGGGCCGCCCCTCTCGGCGCTCTCGGAATTCACGCTCTCGGTCTGGCCGCTCGTCATCGGCGTCGCCTACTTCCTGAACGGCGAGGTGGCCGTCAGTATCTGGGGCTTCCACCTGCTCTTCTGGGCGCAGATGTACCTCTACGCGGTGCTCGGCTACGCCCCGGAGCAGGCGGCCATAGGCGGGTCGGGCTTCCAGCCGCTGGACTGGATTCACGACATGGAGTTCGGCGCGGCGGTCGTGCTGGCGGGGACGCTGCTCTGGCCGGTGCGCCGCGAGATCGCCCGCGCCGCCCGCGCGCTCGTCGGGCGGCGCGACCCGGGCGAGCCGCTCACCGTGCCGCCGGGGGCGGTGGCGGGGTTCGTCCTCGCGAACGCGGGCGCGCTCGCCTGGGCATGGGCCGCGGGAATGAGCGTCGCCGCGGCCGCCGCCTTCCTGCTGTTCCTGTACGTGCTGGTGATCGCGCTCGGGCGGATGGTGGCGGCGGGCGGCCTGTACCTGGTGGACAACGGCGCGGAGCCGCAGCCGCTGCTCTACGGGCTGGCGGGGCCGGGCGCGTTCGGGCGCGGGACGCACTACGCGCTGACCGGGCAGGAGGCGCTGTTCGGGCGCGCGGACATGAGCTTCTTCTATTTCGCAACGAACGAGAGCAAGGTGGCGGACGAGACGGGCACCGCCCGTACCCGCTGGCACGGGGTCGCGATCCTGGTCGCGGTGGGCGTCGCCCTCGCCTTCGCCTACTTCCTGATCCTGTACTGGAGCTACCGCTACGGGGGGGTGGCGCTGCGGTCCTACCCCTACTCCTCGAAGGTGCGCGGCCTCTTCGACCGGCTGGACACGTTCCTGACGGCGACCCGGCGCGGCCCGGACGCGTGGACCTACGGCGGCGTGGCCGTCGGCGGGATCGTCGCGGCGCTGCTGGCGTGGCTGAACCGGACGTACCTCTGGTGGCGCGTCGCGCCGTTCGGCTTCGCGATGGCGAGCAGCTGGAACGTCAACTACCAGATATGGAGCAGCGTCTTCATCGGCTGGGCGACGGCGTCGCTGGTGCGCCGATACGGCGGGCTGCGCCTGTACCGGTCGCTGCGTCCCGTCTTCGTCGGCCTGATCGTAGGCGACGCGGTGACGGTCACCGCGATGGCGCTCCTGGAAATTGTCGTCGGGGCATAGCCCTGCGCGCGCGCGCGCACCCACGCATGCTCCCTCTTTACCGCGGAGTGGCACCGTCCGGCCACCCGTAAGTGGCTCTTGGGACCGGTCCGGAACGGCGCTATCCTGGGAGGTGACGGAAGAGCAGGGAAAGGTCGGGTAAGACAGAATCCATGAACCATCAGGATACCGGCGCGGGGGAGACGCTCCGCCGCCCGCGCATGAGCCCCGCGTCGGCCGC
>DATLHN010000311.1:0-6821 GCA_035539875.1 Armatimonadaceae bacterium | reverse complement strand
CCACGACGCCGCGCGCCGAGGTGACCGCGCCCGCATACCCCGGCCGCCGCGTGGCCGCGCGGGTGGCGCGGATCGGGGCTCGTGTCGACGCGGCGCGCGGCGTCGTGGAGGTGGTGGTCGCGCCGGATGAGGCGGCAGGCTCGTCCGGCACGACCTGGCTGCGTCCGGGGCAGACGGTGGACGTCACGGTCGTGGTCGCGGAGCGGCGCGAGCGGGTCCTCGTCCCGGCGTCGGCCCTGCGCCGGGGCGCCGACCCGGACGCCGGGGCGGCGGAGGTACTCGTGCTGACGGGAGCGGGGCGCGCGGAAGCCCGCCGGATTCGGGTCGGCGAGGTGAAGGGCGGCCAGGTGGTGGTGCTTTCGGGCCTGGCGGGCGGCGAGACCCTGGTCCGGGACGCGGCAGCGGTCACGCCCGGCGCGCGCGTCCGCCCGGTCGCGCGCGACGGGAGCGGGGAGGCCGCCGATGCTGCGCTTTGAGTCGCTGGTCGCACTACGCCACCTGCGCCACGGCCGCGGCCAGACGCTGCTGACCGTGGCGGCGGTCGCCGTGGGCGTGACCGTCATCATCTTCATCTCGAGCCTGATCTACGGCATCCTCGGCCACGTCACCGGGCAGCTGACCGACATGCTCCCGCACGTGATGGTGCGCGCGCGGGAGCGTACGCCCGCCGCCGCGCCGCCGCGTGGGGGACCGGCGCCGGGCGGGGGCGCATTCTTCGCGCGCGTCGAACGCCAGAACGAGCAGCAGAAGCGGCTGGAGAACTGGCGCCACGCCGCGGACGTGATCCGCGCCGTTCCCCGCGTGGAGGCCGTCGCCCCGGCGGTGACGGGCCAGGCGATCGCACGCCGGGGCGGCCGGCGCCTCGGGGTACAGGTCTTCGGGGCGGACCCGGCGGCGCTCGACCGGGTCACTCCCGTGACGCGCTACCTCTCCTCCGGCTACTACCAGGGTCTGGGCGCGGAAGAGGTGGTGCTGAGCTACGAGGCCGCGGAGGAACTGGGGGTGGCCGCGGGAGACCGGGTGCGGCTCGCCTCGGACGAGGGGGCGGCCGCCACGTTCCGGGTGGTCGGCATCTACGACCTGGGGCAGGAGCAGTACCTGGCCTACGTGACCCTGCGCGCCGGCCAGAGCCTGTTCGGCACCCGCAACGCCGTCGACTCCCTGCTGGTGCGGACCGACGACCTGTACGGCGCGGACGCGGTGGCGGACCGGCTCGCCGCGCTGCTCCCGGGCCTCGAGCCCGACCCCTGGACGCGCCGTTTCCCCGAGTTCGTCAGCTCGCTGGGCGGCTACAAGGCGACGGCGCTGCTCGTCTCCGGGTTCTCGCTCGTCGCCTCCGGGTTCGCCATCGCCTCGGTCCTGATCGTCTCGGTCGTGCAGAAGTCCCGGCAGATCGGGATACTGAAGAGTCTGGGCGCGACACGGCCGCAGATACTGACCATCTTCCTGCTGGAGGGCCTCGGCATCGCCGTGGTCGGAGGGGTGGCGGGCGCGCTGCTCGGCGCGGCCGTGGTGCACGGGCTGGGGTACTTCCGCCAGGCCCCGCGCCACCCGGGCGTCCCGGCGGAGCCGCTGTTCCCCTCCGACCTTTCCGCCGCGCTGGTGGGCGCCGCGGTGGCGTCGGCCATCGCGGCGACCATGATCGCCGCCCTGCTGCCCGCGCGGCGGGCGTCCGGCCTCGACCCGGTCGAGGTGATGCGGTGACGCCGCCGCTCCGGGTCGCCCCCGCAAACGCCGTGGCGTCGGCATGCGTCCAGGCGGCGGCCGACGTTGACCCCGTGGTGGAGACCTCAGGGCTGGAGAAAGTCTACCAGGGCAAGGTGACGGTCCCCGTGCTGCGGGGGGTGGACCTGCGCGTACTGCCGGGCGAGTTCGTCGCGGTCATGGGGCAGTCCGGGTCCGGGAAGTCGACCCTGCTCAACATCCTGGGCTGCCTCGACCGCCCGACCGGCGGGACCGTGCGCATCTGCGGCGCGGACACGTCCCGGCTGGACGACACGCAGCTGGCGCACCTGAGGAGCGAGACCATCGGCTTCGTCTTCCAGGCACACTTCCTCCTGGAGGAGTTCACCTGCCTGGAGAACGCCCTCATGCCGGTCCTGATCCGTCACCGGCGCGTCCGGGCGGAGGACCGGGCGCGGGTGCTGGCGCTGCTGCGGCGCGTGGGGATCGACGACCAGCGGGACAAGACGCCCGACACCATGTCCGGGGGCCAGAACCAGCGATGCGCCCTCGTGCGGGCGCTGGCGAACGAGCCGCGCCTGATCCTGGCGGACGAGCCGACGGGCAACCTGGACAGCCGCAGCGGCGCGGAGGTGTTCGCCCTGCTCCGCGAGGTCAGTCGCGAGACGGGCGTGGCGGTCGTAATGGTGACGCACGACGACCGTCTGGCCCGCGCCGCCGACCGCATCCTGCGCATCGAGGACGGACAGATACAGGAGATCGAACTCGCGGAGTCCGACGGCGCGGCGGGGATTAGGATCAGGCAATGACAGGCGATGGCCCGTCGCGCACGCCCCTCGCACCGGGGGGCGTGCTCGAAGGAGCAGAGCGGGCGGAACGAACGGCCGCGCCGGAATCGGCACCGCCCCCGGAAGCCACCCGCGCCGCCGACGGCGCGCCTTACTGGGCGCTATCGGCCGAGGAGGCGCTCGCCCGGCTGGGGAGCACAGCCGGCGGTCTGAGCGTGGCGGAAGCGCGGCGGCGACTGGCCGCCGTCGGCCCGAACCGGTACCGGGAGCACGAACGCGCCGGTCCCGCCCGCCTCCTGCTTTCCCAATTCGGCAGCCCGCTCGTCCTCATCCTGCTCTTCGCGGCGGTCGTGGCGCTCGCGTCCCGCGACTGGCTCGACGCCGTGATTATCCTTGCCATCGTGCTCGCCAGCGCCGGGCTCGGCTTCTGGCAGGAGTACAGCGCCGGGAACGCGCTCGCGCGCCTCCAGAGCCGGGCGACGCTGCGGGCGACCGTCGTGCGGGACGGGCGAGCCCGCAGCGTACCGGCGGACGAGGTCGTGCCCGGTGACGTCGTCGAGCTGTCCGCCGGGAGCCTGGTCCCCGGCGATGGGTTGGTTCTGGCGGCCGACGACTTTTTCGTCAACGAGGCGTTCCTGACGGGCGAGACGTTCCCGGCGGAAAAGCGGCCGGGCGTGCGCGCGCCCGCCGACGCGGGGCTCGCCGCGCGCGGGAGCAGCGTTTTAGCCGGGACCAGCGTTCGCTCGGGCTCCGCGCGCGTGCTCGTCGCCGAGACCGGCGCGAAAACGGAGTTCGGGCGCGTCGCGGAATCGCTGGCGCTGCGCCCCCGGAGACGGAGTTCGAGCGAGGGGTGCGCCGCTTCGGCGACATGTTGACGCGCCTCATGACGCTTCTCGTCCTCCTCGTCTTCGCCGCCAACGTGCTCCTGCACAAGCCGGTCATGTCGTCGCTGCTGTTCGCGGTGGCGCTCGCGGTCGGCATCGCGCCGGAACTGCTCCCAGCCATCATCACGATCAACCTGTCCAAGGGGGCGCAGGCGATGGCGCGGCGCGGCGTCATCGTCCGGCGCTTGGCGGCGATCGAGGACTTCGGGAGTATGGACGTCCTGTGCACCGACAAGACCGGCACCCTCACGGTCGGCGTCGTCCGCCTCGACGGAGCGCTCGACCCGGCGGGCGCTCCGTCGGACGCGGTGCGCCGGTGGGCCTATCTGAACGCGAGCCTCCAGTCCGGCCTCATAAACCCGCTCGACGAGGCGATCACCGCCGCCGGGACGCCGGCGGACGCTGACCGGTTCGCCAAGACGGAGGAGATACCGTACGACTTCCTCCGCAAGCGGCTGACCGTTGCCGTGCGCGACGCCGCGGCGGGCGGACGTCCGGGCGGCGGTGGGCGGGACACGCTGGTCACGAAGGGCGCGCTCGACGGCGTGCTGTCGGTCTGCGCGCACGTCGCCGCCGCGGACGATTCCGTGGCCCCCGCGCCGCTGGACGACCGCGCGCGGGAGGAGCTGTCGGCGAAGTTCGCGGCGTGGAGCGAGCAGGGGTTCCGGGTGCTCGGGGTGGCGACGCGCGAGGTGGAGGCTCGGGAGGAGTACGGGGTCGAGGACGAGGCGGGGATGACCTTCGCGGGGTTCCTGCTCTTCTTCGACCCGCCGAAGCCGGACGCGGCCCCAGCGATCGCGGACCTGCGCCGCCTCGGCGTCTCCCTGAAGATCATCACGGGGGACAACCGGCGCGTCGCCGAGCACGTCGCCCGCGCGGTCGGCATCGACCCGTCCGGCGTCGTCACCGGCGCGCAGATGGCCCGCCTGTCCGACGAGGCGTTGTGGCGGCACGCCGACCGGGCGCGCCTCTTCGCGGAGGTCGACCCGAACCAGAAGGAGCGCATTATCGCCGCGCTGCGCAAGACCGGGCACGTCGTCGGGTACCTGGGTGACGGCATCAACGACGCGCCCGCGCTCCACGCCGCGGACGTGGGAATCTCCGTCGATACGGCGGCGGACGTCGCACGCGACGCCGCCGACTTCGTCCTGCTGGAGCGTAATCTGGATGTCCTGCGCCAGGGGATCGAGGAGGGCCGCAGCACGTTCGCCAACACGCTCAAGTACATCTTCACGACCACCAGCGCCAATTTCGGCAACATGGTCAGCATGGCGGCGCTGTCACCGTTCCTGCCGTTCCTGCCGCTGCTGCCGACGCAGATCCTGCTGAACAACTTCCTTTCGGACTTCCCGGCGATGGCGATCGCTTCCGACGCGGTCGATCCCGAGCAGGTGCAGCGGCCGCGCCGCTGGGACGTCGGCTTCATCCGCCGCTTCATGGTGGTCTTCGGCCTGGTGAGTTCCCTCTTCGACGCGCTGACGTTCGCGGTCCTCCTGCTGGTGATCCGCGCGGGCGAGGAGCAGTTCCGCACCGGCTGGTTCGTCGAGTCGCTGCTGACGGAGCTGGTGATCCTGCTCGTGGTGCGGACGCGCCGCCCGCTCCTGCGGAGCCGGCCGGGCCGCGCCCTGTGGGTCACGTCCCTCCTGGTCGGGGTGGTCGCGGTCGTGCTGCCCTACGTCCCCCCGGTCGCCTCTCCGTTCGGCTTCGTCCCCCTTCCCCCGGCCACTCTGGCGCTGCTGGTCCTCATCCTCGTCCTGTACGCCACCGCGAACGAGGCCGCCAAGGCGTGGTTCTTCCGGCGCTACGGTGCCTGAAGGGAGCGGGTAGGGGGACTCCCCGAACCGGAAGGGCCATGCCCGCCAATGCCCGTGTCGAAACGCCGCTTTCCGTGATCCAATATCATCGCTCGTTTAAGGGACACCGGCGGAACAGGCGAGGGACGGGGGAAACAAGAGGCTATAGGGAATCCTGCGGCATCACCGTTTCGGACCACAGGTTTCTCGCGCTGTCCGTCTCGACTTCCTCTTGACTTTCGCCGGTTAATGAGTATAAACTCAGTAAGCACGTGGCACGGCCGATCACGATTACGGACGAGCAGATACTGGAAGCCGCCCGCGCTGTCTTTCTAAGGGACGGCATGAGCGCGTCCACGGTAGAGATCGCGCGCCTGGCGGGCGTGTCCGAGGGCTCGATCTTCCGGCGCTTTACCACCAAGGACGCGCTGTTCCGGGCCGCCATCAAGCCGCCCGCGGTCCCGTCCTGGGTGCGGGAACTCGACGTTCTCTCGGGGCAGGGCGACATGCGCGACAACCTCGTCCGTATCGTCCGCGAGATCACCCACTTCGCCCAGGAGAGAATACCCTTCGCGATGCTCGGCTGGAGCCAGAAGCCTTCTTCTGACTCCGTCCCCCCGGGGGAGGGAGAGTCGCCCGTCGTGCGGGACAGCCGCCGACTCGCCCGGTTCCTCCAGCAGGAGGTGGAGCGCGGGCGGTTGCGCCCCTGCCAGGTCGAGATGGTGGCGCGCCTGTTGCTGGGGCCGTGCCTCAATCTCGTGCTCGACAGTGTCGTTAACAAGCAGCCACTGACGGCCGAGGAGATCGACCGGTTCACTGCGGACCTGGTCGAGACGCTCTGGCAGGGCATCGCCCCGCCGATGGCGTGAACTGGGGCGGCGCGGGACCTGACCGTGCGGGCGTTCTCGCATCCGGATTAATGCGTGAGTGCGCACTTTTTAAGGAGGATTGCAACGGTGTCGTTCGTCATCCATCTCGGAGCTGCTGTCGCCGCCGCGTCGTTCTGCCTGCCCGGCGGCGGCGTTGCCGCCACGCAGGCCAATCCGGCCGGGCCGACGCCCCCGCCGCCGCGGGCGGTACCCAAACCCGGCCCCGCGCCTTTGCCGATCCTGCCCGCCCTGCCCCGCTACGAGGATACTGCCTTCTACGCCCGCACCGACGTGCCGCACGGCAAGGTCGTTCGGGCGACCTACAAGAACTACGCCGGCAGGGACAAGCGGATGCACGTCTACCTGCCGCCGGGTTACGAGACCAACCCGGGCGCCCGCTACCCCGTGCTCTACCTGAACCATGGCGGCGGCGAGGACGACGCTAGGTGGACCGCCACCGACCCCGCCAGGGGCGGCGGGCACGCGCACCACATCCTGGACAACCTGATCGCCGCGGGCAAGGCGACGCCGATGATCGTGGTCATGCCCGACACGCGGGAACTCGCCTCCCCGCGACCCCCGGTGCCCGGCCAGCTGGACGACTGCTCGCGGGAGTATCTGCGGGACATCATCCCCTACGTGGACGGCCACTACCGGACGAAGGCGACCCGCGAGAACCGGGCGCTCGCCGGGCTGTCGATGGGCGGCTTCGTGGTGATGAACACCGGGCTCGCGCACCTCGACACCTTCAGCGAGCTTTACGTCTACAGCTCGGGCTACTTCCCGGACCAGTTGTCCGCCGTC